>CAZOOS010000051.1:1468-15803 GCA_964581475.1 uncultured Hyphomicrobium sp. | reverse complement strand
GCGGCGCCCGACTTGAAGAGGACGGCGATCCCCTCGCCGCTGGTGCGGAAGGCCAGGGGGACGCTGGAGAACGCGTCCTCGCGCTCCAGCCCCTTGACGTCGATGCGCTCGCCGAGCTGCAGCGCCCTGACGTGTATTCCCTTGTTGTTCATACGACTCTACCGCCCCCTGGCGGCCTTAACGATGGTTGGACGGCCCGAGCTTGTCATTTGCGGGTGTAAACTCTATAAGCGCGCCATCTCACACGTGGATCTCGCGCCGGGCGGATTAAAAGCCCCGTCTAGCGCTCCGGTGGACGGTAACCCCGTCTTCTCTTGGGTCCACGGAGGAACAACCGGAAAAGGACTACCCATGGCGCTTCCCGCGTTCAACATGCGTCAGCTTTTGGAAGCTGGCGTGCACTTCGGTCACCAGTCGCATCGCTGGAACCCCAAGATGGCGCCCTTCATCTACGGCGCCCGCAACAACATCCACATCATCGATCTGACGCAGACGACGCCGATGCTGCATCAGGCGCTGGTCAAGATCTCCGATACCGTCGCCAACGGCGGGCGCGTACTGTACGTCGCGACCAAGCGCCAGGCCTCGGACTCGATCGCCGACAGCGCCAAGCGCAGCGCCCAGTACTTCATCAACCATCGCTGGCTCGGCGGCACGCTGACCAACTGGAAGACCATCTCCCAGTCGATCCGCCGCCTGCGCCAGCTCGACGACATTCTCGCCGACCCGCAGGGCCGCACCAAGAAAGAAATCCTGACGCTGACGCGCGAGCGCGAGAAGCTGAACCAGGCTCTCGGCGGCATCAAGGACATGGGCGGCACGCCTGACCTGCTGTTCGTCATCGACACGAACAAGGAAAGCATCGCCATCCAGGAAGCGCGCAAGCTGGGCATCCCCATCGTCGCCATCGTCGACACCAACTGCGATCCGGACGGCATCGACTTCCCCATTCCGGGCAACGACGACGCCGGCCGCGCCATCACCCTGTACTGCGATCTCATCGCGCGCGCCGCGCTCGATGGCCTGGAGCGCAGCCAGTCGTCGTCCGGCGTCGACGTCGGTGCTTCCGAGTCGCCGCCCGCCGAGGCGCTGCCGGCCGTCTTCAAGGGCATCGAGGCGCCGCGCGGCGAGGCCGATGACCTGAAGCGCATCACCGGCATCACGCCGAAGCTCGAGCTGCGTCTCAACGATGCCGGCGTGTTCCATTACTGGCAGATCGCCGATCTCGACGCCGAGCAGACCGGCGCCCTCGATCGCAAGCTGAAGCTCAAGGGCCAGATCGAGACCGAGAAGTGGACCGAGCAGGCCAAGAAGCTGGTCGAGGCGAGGGCCGTCTAAGAACGCTGCCGCTGCGGCGGCAGCTTCGGCCTCCAGTCAACCCGCGGGCGCCACGACGCGCCTGCCAAGCAACGAGCTGAGACATGACGATTTCCGCGAGTCTCGTGAAGGAACTGCGCGAAAAAACCGGCGCCGGCATGATGGACTGCAAGACGGCGCTCACCGAGGTCAAAGGCGACATCGAGGCGGCCATCGACTGGCTGCGCAAGAAGGGCCTGTCGAAGGCCGCCAAGAAGGCCGGGCGCATCGCCGCCGAGGGCCTTATCGGCATCAACGTGTCGGGCAAGGCCGGCTCGGTCGTCGAGGTCAACTCGGAGACCGATTTCGTCGCCCGCAACGAGCAGTTCCAGGAGATGGTGACCAACATCGCCTCGCTGGCCGCTAAGGCCGGCGGCGACGTCGCCAAGCTGCTGGCCATGACCTTCCCCGGCAAGAAGGTCACCGTCGAGGAGCAGGTGAAGGAGCTCATCGCCACCATCGGCGAGAACATGAGCGTGCGCCGCACGGCGACGCTGCAGGTGTCCGAGGGTGTCGTCGGCTCCTACATGCACAGCCAGGTCGCCCCCGGTCTCGGCAAGATCGGTGTGCTCGTCGCGCTGGAATCGTCGGGCAAGAACGCCGACGAGCTCGCGGCGCTCGCCCGCCAGCTCGCCATGCATGTCGCCGCGACCAATCCCGTCGCCCTCGATCTCGCCGGCGTGCCGGCCGAAACGCTGGCGCGCGAGAAGGCGATCCTCGCCGACAAGAACCAGGGCAAGCCGCCGCAGGTCATCGAGAAGATCGTCGCCAGCGGCCTCAAGAGCTACGGCAAGGACAACTGTCTGCTGGAGCAGTCCTACATCCACGATCCATCGAAGAGCGTGACGCAGGCCCTCAAGGACGCCGAAGGCAAGGTCGGCGGCCCCATCAAGCTCACCGGCTTCGCGCGTTACGCACTGGGCGAGGGCATCGAGAAGAAGGAAGACGACTTCGCCGCCGAGGTTGCCGCGGCGGTCGGCGCCTCCAACTAGTCAACGAAACCGGGGCGCGCCCTCACCGGGGGCGCGCTCTAGGCGAATCCCCGTCGTGTGCTACTTAGAGCGGCCGGCCGGCCTGCGGCGCCCCGGCCAACCGCGACGGAACGAGGAGGCGGTCATGGCTGCCACGACTGGGGCAGGAGTATCCGGGCTGGTCTATCAGCGGGTGCTGCTCAAGCTCTCCGGCGAGGCCCTGATGGGCAAAGGCGACTTCGGCATCGACATGGCCGTCGCCGAGCGCCTCGCCCGCGACATCGCCGAAGCCGTTGCCGCCGGTGCGCAGATCTCTGTCGTCGTCGGCGGCGGCAACATCTTCCGCGGGCTTGCCGGTGCCGCCAAGGGCATGGACCGCGCCACCGCCGACTACATGGGCATGCTGGCGACGGTGATGAATGCGCTCGCCCTGCAGAACGCGCTCGAAAATGCCAAAGTGCCGGCCCGCGTCTTGTCCGCCATCCCCATGCCGACGGTGTGCGAGAGCTACGTCCGCCCCAAGGCGCTGCACCATATGCGGTCGGGCCGCGTCGTGATCTTCGCCGCCGGCACCGGCAACCCGTTCTTCACCACCGACACGGCCGCGACGCTGCGCGCCATCGAGATGGACTGCCAGGTGGTGGCCAAGGCCACCCAGGTCGACGGCGTCTACGACAGCGATCCGCGCAAGAACCCCGCCGCCAAGCGCTTCGACCGGCTCAGCTATGGCGAGGTTTTGTCGCGCGATCTCAAGGTGATGGACGGCGCGGCAATCGCCCTTGCTCGCGACAACGGACTTCCGGTAATTGTCTTTTCGATCGACGAGCCGGGCAACTTGCTGAAAGTGCTGCGCGGCGATGGACGGGCGACTGTCATCGAGTGAGCGGCGCCGGCCGTTTGCGCCTGTCGGCGATCATGTTTGACTGGCACGCTTGCGGCGGCCGTAGACACCCGTGCCCGCAGCGCGAAGGAGACCACAATGGCCAGCGGTTCATTTGACATCAACGATATGGAACGCCGCATGCGCGGCTCGATCGAAGCGCTGAAGCGCGAGCTGTCGGGCCTGCGCACCGGCCGCGCCAGCGCCCACCTGCTCGATCCGATCCAGGTCAGCGTCTACGGTTCGAAGATGCCGATCAATCAGGTGGCCACCGTGTCGGTGCCCGAGCCGCGGACGATCTCGGTGATGGTCTGGGACAAGAGCAACGTGCAAGCCGTCGACAAGGCGATCCGCGAGGCGAACCTCGGGTTGAACCCGATCATCGACGGATCGCTGCTGCGTCTGCCGATCCCCATGCTCACCGCCGACCGCCGCACCGAGCTCGCCAAGCTCGCCCACAAGTACGCCGAGCACGGCCGTGTCGCCGTGCGCAACGTGCGCCGCGAGGGCATGGACCTTCTCAAGAAGCTGGAGAAGGACGGCAAGATGAGCGAGGACGAGCACCACAAGTCGTCCGCCAAGGTGCAGGAGCTGACCGACAAGCTCATTAAGGAGATCGACGAGACCCTGGCCCTAAAAGAGGCCGAGATCCACAAGGTCTGAAGCCTTTGAGAACGGCGTCATTGCCGCTATCCTCGGTGTCGCGCCCCATGCAACCGAAAGCCCCGCCCCGGTGACGGACACCAAGCAGCAGCCAGCCGCGCCCGAGCGTGCCGACGCCCCGCCGCGTCACGTCGCCATCATCATGGACGGAAACGGGCGCTGGGCCAGCAAGCACGGGCTGCCGCGCGCCGTCGGTCACCGCAACGGCGTCGAGGCGGTGCGGCGTACGGTGCGCGCGGCGATCGAGCTCGGCATTCCCTACCTGACGCTCTACAGCTTCTCGTCCGAGAACTGGTCGAGGCCGGCCGACGAGATCGACGATCTCATGGGGCTGATGAAGCGCTTCATCCGCCGCGACCTCGCCGAGCTGCACCAGAACGGCGTCAAGATCCGCGTCATCGGCGAGCGCACCAACGTCGAGTCCGAGCTGATGACGCTTATCGACGAGGCGGTGGAGCTGACGCGTCACAACCAGGCGATCACCCTCGTCATCGCCTTCAACTACGGCGCCCGCGCCGAGATCGCCAAGGCCGCGCGCGCACTCGCCGAGAAGGTCGCCGCCGGCACGATGCAGCCGCAGGACATCGACGTTGGCGCGCTGTCGGGCGCGCTCGATACTGCCGGCATCCCCGATCCAGATCTGCTCATCCGCACCAGCGGCGAGATGCGCATCTCCAACTTCCTGCTCTGGCAGTGCGCCTATACCGAGTTCGTGTTTCTCGACGCCTACTGGCCGGATTTCGGCCGCGAGCTGCTCGAGGAAGCCATCGCCCGCTTCCGCGAGCGCGAGCGCCGCTTCGGCGGCCGCTCCAAGCAATCGATCATGTGAGGGAAGCCATGCCCGACAACGCGGTGGCTTCCGAGACGGACGGCGACAGCACGCCCTGGCTGTCGAGCAACCTGAGGCTGCGGCTGATCTCCGGCGCCGTGCTGGCGACGGTTGCCTTTCTGCTCACCTACGCCGGGCCGCTGCCCTTCGGGCTGCTCATCCTCGTCTGCGCGCTGGTGATCAGTTGGGAGTGGGGCCGCCTCGTGCGCGGCGCCACCTTCGACCTCGGCTTCTTCCTGCATGCCATTGCCGTCACTGCCGCGGTCGTGCTCGCCGCCGCCGGCTATGCCGCGCTTGCCGTCGCGGTGCTCGTCATTGCCGCCATCACGCTGATCCCGCTCTATATCGGGCGCGGCGCCCGCCTGTCGGGGCTCGGCGTGTTCTACGTCGGCCTGCCGGCCGTGGCGCTGCTGTGGCTGCGCAGCGATGAGCCTTTCGGCTTCACCGCCGTGCTGTTCGTCTTCGCCGTCGTCTGGTCGTCCGACACCGCCGCCTACGCCGCCGGGCGCAGCATCGGCGGCCCCAAACTGTGGCCGCGCGTATCGCCCAACAAGACGTGGGCGGGTCTTATCGGCGCGCTTGCCGCCGGCGCCGCTGCCGCCGCCGTCTTCGCCGTGTTGGAACCCGACGCCGCGCCCCTGCGGCTCGTCCTTCTCGGGGCCGCGCTGGCCCTCGTCGCGCAGGCCGGCGACCTGGCGGAATCGGCGCTCAAGCGACTGTTCAATCTCAAGGACGCGAGCGATCTCATACCCGGCCACGGCGGCTTCATGGACCGCATGGACAGCATCGTCGCCGCCGCCGTCGCTGCCGCGCTGCTGGCGCTCGCCGTCGACCCGCAGGCACCGGCGCGCGCGTTGTTGTTTGGCGTCTAGATGCAAGGACCACGCAGAGGCCCGCGAGCGGGGATGGCGAAGACCGTTGCCACCGCCATCTCCCCCATCATCAGTGCCGGCAGCGCGCGCCGTTCGCTGACGGTGCTCGGCGCTACCGGCTCCATCGGCAAGAGCACGCTCGACCTCGTCCAGCGCAACCCGGACGCCTTCGAGATCATCGCGCTTACCGCGCAAAGCAATGTCGCCGCACTGGCGGAAGCGGCGCTACGCACCCACGCCCGCCTTGCAGTGATCGGGGATCCGGCACGCTTCGAGGAGTTGCGCTCGGCGCTCGCCGGCTCCGGCATCGCGACGGCCGCCGGTCCGGCAGCGGTCGTTGCCGCCGCGGCGGAGCCGGCCGATTGCGTCATGGCGGCCATAGTCGGTGCCGCCGGGCTCGAGCCGACCTTCGAAGCCGCGCGGCAAGGGCGGCGGGTGGCGTTGGCCAACAAGGAGTGCCTGGTCTCCGCCGGCGAGGTGTTCATGGCCGCCGTCGCTGATGCCGGCACCGAGCTGCTTCCCGTCGACAGCGAGCACTCCGCCTGCCTGCAGGCGCTGGCAGGGGCCGCGCCCGAGAGCATCGAGCACATCGTCCTCACCGCCTCAGGCGGGCCCTTCCGTACCTGGAGCCTGGAGCAGTTGCGCGCGGCGACGCCGGAGCAGGCGCTGCGCCATCCCAACTGGTCGATGGGCGCCAAAATATCGATCGATTCCGCGACCTTGATGAACAAGGGGCTGGAGCTGATCGAGGCCTATCACCTGTTTCCGGTGACCGCCGAACAGCTCGGCGTCGTCATCCATCCGCAGTCGATCGTGCACTGCCTCGTCAGCTACACGGATGGCTCCGTGCTGGCCCAGATGGCGTGCCCCGACATGCGCACGCCCATCGCCTTGGCACTGTCCTGGCCGCAGCGCATGACGGCGCCGACGCCGCGTCTCGACCTCGCGGCCATCGGCAGCCTGAGCTTCGAAGCCCCTGACGAGACGCGTTTTCCGGCGTTGACCATCGCCCGCGATGCCCTCGGGCTCGGCGGCACGGCGCCGGCCATCCTCAGCGCCGCCAACGAGGTGGCGGTGGAGGCCTTCCTTGCGCGGCGTATCGGTTTTCTCGATATTGCCCGCAACGCCGCCGACACCCTCGAGGCGGCACAGGGCCGCGGGCTGATCGCCCCGGTCAGCACGCTCGGCGATATTCTCGCCGCCGTCGCCGAGGCCCGCCGTCTGGCACAATCGATGCTTGGTCGCTATGTGTAGGCGGACGGTCCGCAACGAGCTGGGGATCAGCGCCGAAATTGCCGTTTTTCGCACGGATCATCAATGGATACGCGGGTCCAGACGGGCAACGGTCCGGCCTGACCCTCGACCGATAGGAGCGCAATGCTGACGCTGGCGAACCTCGCCACCTCGACCCCCGGGGTGCTCATCACCATTCTGCAGTTCTTGGCGGTGCTGACCGTCGTGGTCTTCGTCCACGAGTTCGGTCATTTCATCGTCGCGCGCTGGTGCGGCGTCACGGTTAAGACCTTCTCCATCGGCTTTGGCAAAGAGATCTTCGGCTTCACCGACCGCAAGGGCACGCGCTGGCGCTTCGCCTGGATCCCGCTGGGCGGCTATGTGAAGTTCGTCGACGACGAGAATGCCGCCAGCCAGCCCTCCCCGGATGCGCTCGAGCGCATGACCGACGCGGAGCGGGCGGGGGCATTCCAGAACAAGCCGCTGTGGCAGCGCGCGGCCGTGGTCGCCGCCGGCCCGGTAGCCAATTTCATATTGGCAATAATGGTTTACGCCGCCGTCAATGCCACCTACGGCGTGCGCACCATCACCCCTACGGTGGGTGAAGTGAAGGCCGGGATGCCAGCTGCCGTCGCCGGCATCCAGCCGGGTGACGTGATCACCGGCATCGATGGCTGGAACGTCGAAGGTTTCGAGGACGTGCAGCGCATCGTCGGCATGAACGGCGGCCGGCCCTTGCGCTTCTACATCAACCGCGGCGGAGAAAAGCTGGCAGTCGAGGTCACCCCGGAGGTGCGCGAGCAGCCCGATACCTTCGGCGGCACCTTCCGGCGCGGCCTGATCGGCATCACGCCGGCCGCGGCGCTGGGCTATCAGCAGGCGAAATCCGTGGGCATTTTCGAGGCGTTACGGCTCGGTGTGCGTGAAACTTACACGAATATCGCGCATACCCTGCAGGGCATCGGCGACATCATCACGCAGCGCCAGGCGGCCGATCAGATGGGCGGCCCGATCCTCATGGCGCAGGTCACCGCCAAGGTGGCGGAAGGCGGCATCGAGCCGATGCTGCGCTGGATCGCCTTTATCTCGGCCAACATCGGCTTCCTGAACCTGCTGCCGATCCCCGTGCTCGACGGTGGACATCTTGTTTATTACGCCATCGAAGGCGTGCTGCGGCGACCCATGAGCCGGCGCATGCAGGAGATCGGATTCCAGATCGGCGTCGCCCTGGTCCTGATGCTCATGGTGTACGTGAATTTGAACGATTTATTGCGGGTGTGGCGGGGATGGACCGGAGCGGGCTGAAAACGATTCAGTGACGTAATCTTGCCACTTCCGCGGGCTCCTTTGAATCGTTAAGAACGGATTTACACAGGGGGTGCGCTAACAAGAAGAATCAGGCCTAGTAGGCAGATTCCGGAGCGCGCGTGTTAGTCATTACGGTGCGGTGGCCCGAAGCCGACGGGGCCCGCAAACCGAGGGGGAATTCGGCACAATGAGGGCATAGTCACGAATGCCTCTGGTTCCAGCCATTGCGATGAGAGTCTGTCGCCTTCTGATGCTTATGGCGGTCATCTCATCGGGGATGACGTGCGTCAGCAGCGCCTTGTTCTCCGTTGGCGCTCAAGCCCAGGGCGCCACAATCCGCGCCATCAACGTGACCGGCAACCGGCGCGTCGAACCTGAGACCGTTCGCTCCTATCTGCAATTCTCCGTTGGCGACGCCTATGACGCCGCCAAGGTCGACGGCTCCATCAAGGCGCTATTCGCTACGGGTCTGTTCTCCGACGTGCGCGTCGACCGCTCCGGCGCCGACATCGTCGTCACCGTCGTCGAGAACCCCGTGATCAACCAGATTGCCTTCGAAGGTAACAGCGAGATCGACACCGAGACGCTGCGCAACGAGGTGCAGTTGAAGCCACGCTCGGTGTTCACCCGCGCCCGCGTCCAGGCCGACGTGCAGCGCGTGCTCGACGTCTACCGCCGGCAGGGCCGCTACGCTGCCACCATCGAGCCGAAGATCATCGAGCTCGAGCAGGACCGCGTGAATCTCGTCTTCGAGATCAGCGAAGGCGCCGCCACCAAGGTCAAAGGCATCCATTTCGTCGGCAACCACGCCTTCTCCGACAGCCAATTGCGCGATGTCGTTTCGACGACCGAGAAGGGCTGGTTCGACTTCCTCAAGGGCACCGCCGTCTACGACCCCGACCGCATGAGCCTCGACCGCGAGCTGCTGCGCCAGTACTACCTGAAGAACGGCTACGCCGACGTGCAGGTGACGGCCGCCAACGCCGAGCTGGATCGCGACGGCTCCGGCTTCTTCATCACCTACTCGATCGAGGAAGGCGAACAATACGAGTTCGGCGGCATCAACGTCGAGAGCACGGTCGCCGCTATCGATCCCGGCAAATACAAGGGCGACTTGCTCACCGACGAGGGCGACACCTACAACGCCACCCTCATCGACAAGTCGGTCGAGGCGCTGACCACCGCCGTGTCGAAGGATGGGTATGCCTTTGCGCGTGCTCGCCCACAGGCCGTGCCCGATCCGGTGACGCGCAAGATCTCGCTCAACTACGTCATCGAAGAAGGCCCGCGCATCTACATCGAGCGCATCAACATTTCCGGCAACACGCGTACCAAGGACTACGTCATCCGGCGTGAGTTCAAGGTGGCCGAGGGCGATGCGTACAACCCGATGATGGTCGACCAGGCCAAGAAGCGCCTGAACAATCTCGGCCTGTTCAAGGGCGTGGAAGTGAAGCGCCGTCCCGGCAGCGCCCAGGATCGAGTCGTTCTCGACGTGGAGCTGGTCGAGAATTCGACCGGTGAGCTGTCCTTCGGCGCCGGCTACTCGACGGCTGAAGGCGTCATCGGCGATGTGAGCATCACCGAGCGCAACCTGATGGGCAACGGCCAGTTCCTGCGCCTGCAGCTTTCCGGCTCGCTCGAGCGCTTGCAGGTGAACCTCAGCTTCACCGAGCCGCGCTTCCTCGACCGCAACCTGGCGGCCGGCTTCGACCTGTTCCACAAGGAGGTCGACCAGACCAGCCAGTCGGGCTTCAACAGCCGCCGGACGGGTGGCAGCGTGCGCCTCGGCTTCCCGCTGTCCGAGAAGCTGTGGATGCAGACCAACTACACGATCTCGCGCGATGAGATCTTCGACGTGGTTACGGGCGCCTCGTTGGCCATCCAGGACGCTCAGGGCGTATCGTACACTTCGCTGGTCGGCACGACGCTGACCTACGATCTGCGCAACGACGCCAAGAACCCGACCAAGGGCCTGTGGTTCTCGGCCGGTACCGATTTCGCCGGTCTCGGCGGCGACGTGCAGTACATCAGCATGGCGGCGGAAGCACGCGGCTACTATCCGATCACCGACAACATCACCTTCGTCAGCCGCGCCATCGGTGGCTACATTCAGGGCTGGGGCGGCGAGGACGTTCGCCTCATCGACCTGTTCTTCAAGGGCGGTGAGACGGTGCGCGGCTTCGACCGTGCCGGCTACGGCCCGCGCGACATCAGCACCGGCGACGCGCTCGGCGGCGCCATGTACTGGGCGACGACGGCGGAAATTCGCTTCCCCATTCCGTTCGTGCCGGACGACCTCGGCATCTCGGGCGCCGTGTTCGCCGACGCCGGCTCGCTATGGAATGCCGGTGGGAGTGCACAGACACTCCTCGGGGGGTGCAACGTCAACGGCCAAGCTTGTTTGCAGGACAGCTCGGCCATTCGCTCGTCGGTCGGCGCCAGCTTGATGTGGGCCTCGCCGGTCGGCCCGATCCGTATGGATCTGGCCAAGGTTCTCACCAAAGAGACCTACGACGACGAGCAGATCTTCCGCTTCGGTGCGGCGACGAAGTTCTAATCGCCGCGCATTCGGTGCTAAGAAGACCTCCGTACGCGTAGCGGAGCGCCGCCTCCGTTTTTCGCCAAGCAAGGATGGAGCTTCGCCCAGCGGCGAATATCAGGGCATGGAACATCCCGGATTCTTCGAGCGGGCCGGGCCGTTTTCCTTGGCGGAGGTTGCCAAGGCGACGGGCGCCGAACTGGCGCCGGGCGCTGCCGCCGCCGAGACCATGATCGAGGACGTGCGCACCCTCACCGATGCCGGTCCGCGCGACCTCACGTTCTTCAACAATCGCAAATATGCCGACCGCCTGAAGGCGACCGTCGCCGGCGCCTGCCTCGTACTGCCGGCCTTCGCCGGACGCGTTCCCCCTACAACCGGAAGGCTAGTCACTCCCGACCCCTATCGCGGGTTCGCGCAGGCGCTGATGCTGTTCTACCCGGACTCGCGCCACATGCAGGCCGCCCCGGGCGGCCGTAGGGAGCTGATCGACCCATCGGCCGAGCTCGAGGAGGGAGTTATCGTCGAGCCCGGCGCCGTCATCGCGGCCGAAGCGCGCATCGGGCGCGGCACCCGCATCGCCGCCGGCGCCGTGGTGGGCTACCGTGTCACCATCGGCCGCGACACCTACATCGGCCCGCTGGCGACCGTCGCCCACGCCCTCGTCGGCAACCGGGTGATCATCCATTCTGGCGTGCGCATCGGCCAGGATGGTTTCGGCTTCGCCATGGGCGCCTGCGGGCACCTCAAGGTGCCGCAGATCGGCCGCGTGATTATCCAGGACGACGTTGAAATCGGGGCCAATTCGACCGTCGATCGGGGTGCCCTCAAGGACACGATCATCGGCGAGGGCACGAAAATTGATAATCTCGTCCAAATCGGGCACAACGCCGTGATTGGAAGGCATTGCGTGCTGGTTTCCCAATGTGGCGTCTCGGGTTCCACCGAGCTGGGCGATTTCGTCATCATGGGTGGTCAGTCCGGAGCAGTGGGCCACATCAAGATCGGCGCCGGGGCCCACATTGCCGGTACCGCCCACCCGACCAAGGATGTCGCACCGGGGGCCCGCATCGGCGGGACGCCGGGGCGCCCTTTGAGCCAGTGGGCCCGCGAATCCGCCTATCTCGCCCGCATGGTCAAGCGCGGCGACAAGGATGATGCGGACAAGGACTAGTTGCGAGTATGTGTCAGGCGCCGAGCGCCGGCAGAGTAGAGGGTCGAAGTCACATGAACGACATGGGTGAAACCAAGGCGAAGTCGGGGCTGGACACTGCGGACATCATCCGCGTCCTGAAGCTGCTGCCGCATCGCTATCCGTTCCTGATGCTTGACCGCATCTACGACATGGACGGAGATCAGAGCTGCGTCGGCGTCAAGAACGTCACCATCAACGAGCCGTTTTTCCAGGGCCATTTTCCGCAGTATCCGGTGATGCCCGGCGTGCTCATCATCGAAGGCTTGGCGCAGACGGCCGGAGCGCTGTGCGTGCATAGCCTCGGTGAGGACTACAAGGCCGAGCTCGTCTACTTCATGGCCATCGACCGTGCCAAGTTCCGCCGTCCGGTGCTGCCGGGCGATCAGCTCCACTACCACGTGCGCAAGATCCGCAACCGCGGCCGTGTCTGGCGGTTCTACGGGGAAGCGCGGGTCGATGGAAAGGTTGCAGCCGAGGCCGAGGTCAGCGCCATGCTGGCTGACACGGCTGAGGCAAGGGCGTTCGCGGCCGGCAAACATGGGTGAGATGCGCGCCCACCCGACGGCGGTCATCGAGGCGGGCGCCACGTTCGGCGAAGGCGTGAAGATCGGTCCCTATTGTGTGATCGGTTCCGATGTCATGCTGGCCGATGGCGTCGAGCTTATCAGCCACGTGGTCGTTGCCGGGCGCACGACGATCGGTGCGCGCACGCGCATCTTCCCGTTCGCCTCCATCGGCCATCAGCCGCAGGATCTGAAATACCACGGCGAGCCGTCGACGCTCAGCGTCGGCGCCGACTGCATGATCCGCGAGGGCGTCACCCTCAACCCCGGCACCGAGGGCGGCGGCATGTCGACGACCATCGGCGACCGCTGCGCCTTCCTTGCCAATTCGCACGTCGGCCACGACTGCCACGTCGGCAGCAACGTCATATTCTCCAATAACGTCATGCTGGCCGGGCATTGCAGCGTTGGCGATTTCGCCATCATCGGCGGCGGCGCCGCGGTGATCCAGTTCGCCCGCGTCGGCGCGCACGCGTTTCTGGGCGGCATGTCGGGCCTCGAGAACGATCTCATTCCCTACGGCATGGCGCTCGGCAACCGCGCGCACCTGTCGGGGCTCAACATCGTCGGCCTGCAGCGCCGCGGCTTCTCGCGCGCCGACATCCACGATCTGCGTCGCGCCTACCGCCTGCTGTTTGCCGCCGAAGGCACGCTGTCGGAGCGCACGGCCGACGTCGCCCAGGAGTTCGACGGGCAGCCGATCGTGCAGGAGATCCTCGAGTTCATTCGCGCCGGCGGCAAGCGCAGCCTGTGCACGCCGAAAGAAGCGGCCGAGGCTTGAGCTGATATGCCGGGCTCAGCGCGTGTCGTCGGCATTTTAGCGGGCGGCGGCGGCTTGCCGCGCGAGATTGCCGAGCACGTCAAGGCGGGCGGTGGAACCGTGCATATCGTTTCCATCATTGGTGAAGGCGACCGCGATCTGAGCGACCTGCCGCTCACCAAGGTGGGCTGGGCGCAGATCGGCGGCATGCTGCGGGCGTTGCGTAACGCCGGTGTCACTGAAATGGTCATCGTCGGCTCTGTGCGCCGGCCCGACCTCGGCGCCATCAAGCCGGACCTCGGCTTTTTCCTCAACCTACCGGCTATCGCGCGCGTCGTTGCCACCACAGGCGACGACGGCGTGTTGAGCGGCGTTGTACGTTTCTTCGAAAGCAAGGGCTTCAAGGTCGTCTCGCCGGTCGACGTGCTGCCCTCGCTGCTCGTCGGCGAAGGCCCGCTCGGCGCAACGCGGGCGGAGGCGAGCGAGATGGTCGACATTGCGCGCGGCTTCGATGTCGTGCGCGCGCTGGGACCATTCGATGTCGGGCAGGCGGTGGTCGTTACCGACGGACGCATCGAGGCCATCGAAGGCGCCGAGAACACCGATGCCATGCTGGCACGGCTCGCCTTGCAGCGTCGCCAGCCCGAGGGCGGCGTCGGGTGCCGGCGTGGCGTGCTGGTCAAGCGTACCAAGCCGCGCCAGGAGATGCGCGTCGACATGCCGGCCATCGGCCCCGGCACGGTCGTTCGCGCGCTGCAAGCCGGATTGCGCGGAGTCGCCGTGCTCGCCAAGGGCGCCATCGCCCTCGATCGCGCCGAGATGGTGCGCAACGCCGATGCCGGAAGCCTCTTCGTGCAAGGCGCGATCGATCCGGGAGCTTCGATCGCTGCCGCCGCGCCGTTCGCGCTCGCTTCGCCGTTCGTCAAGGTCGGGGCCAAGGCGGCGGGCCCGCGCCAGCTCGCCGATGCGGCGCGCGGCGCCGCGCTGCTGCATGCCTTGCAGCCGTTCCGCGCCAGCGGCGGCACCGTCATCGACCGCGGCCATGTGCTGTGCATCGAGTGCGGCGAAGGCATCGCATCGCTCATCGCCCGCTCCGGCAGCCTGCGCCAGTGGGGCCGGCACCGGTGGGCGCGACGCTCCGCCGTCGCCGTCGTCTCCGAGGC
>CAZOOS010000051.1:0-1368 GCA_964581475.1 uncultured Hyphomicrobium sp. | reverse complement strand
GGCCGCGACGACCTGCGCATCTTCCTGGTCGCCGGCGAGCATTCGGGCGATGCGCTGGGCGGCAAGCTGATGAGCGCGCTCACCGCCCACTGCAAGGGACGCATTCATTTCCTCGGCGTCGGCGGCGAGGACATGGAACGCGCCGGTCTGGCTTCGCAATTCCCGCTCGCCGACGTGGCGGTCATGGGCCTCGCATCGATCATGGCGCGCCTGCCGCGCATCGTGTCGCGCGTCTACCGCACCGTCGATGCTGCCGTCGCCGCCGAGCCGGATGCCGTCGTCATCATCGATTCCCCGGAGTTCACGCATCCCATCGCCAAGCGCATCCGCAAGCGCGCGCCCAACATCCCCATCATTGACTACGTGTCGCCGAGCGTTTGGGCATGGCGTCCGGGGCGGGCGCGCAAGATGCGCAGCTATGTCGACCACGTCATGGCGCTCTGGCCGTTCGAGCCTGCCGCGCATCAGCGCCTGGGCGGGCCGCCGACCACCTACGTCGGCCACCCGCTGATCGAGCGGCTCGACTGGCTGCACGATCTCGATCCGGCACCACTGGTCGAGCGCCTGCAGCTCGATCCCGGCCGTCTCATTCTCGTCGTGCTGCCCGGCAGCCGCACGTCGGAGGTCACGCACCTCATGCAGCCGTTCGGCGAGGCGCTGGAGCTGCTGCATGCGCGCCGCATCCGTCCGCAGGTCATCATCCCCGTGGTGCCGCATGTGCGGGCTCTGGTCGAGCGGCGGATGCAGTCGTGGACGGTGAAGCCGCACCTCGTTGAGGGAGAGGACGACAAGTTCCGCGCCTTCAAGCTGGCGCATGCGGCGCTGGCCGCCTCGGGCACGGTGACGTTGCAGCTGGCGCTCGCCGGCACCCCCATGGTCGTCGCATATAAGGTCGATTCACTGTCGGCGCGCATGCGTTTCCTGCTCAACGTGCCATCGGTGGTGCTCGCCAACCTGGTGTTGGAGGAGAACGCCTTTCCCGAGCTGCTGCAGGAGGACTGCACGCCCGAGAAACTCGCCGCGGCGCTCGAGCTATTGCTGCGCGACACGTCCGAGCGGCGGGCGCAACTGGCGGCGCTGGCGCGCATACCGCACAAGATGCTGATCGACAACGGCACGCCGAGCGACGCCGCGGCAGAGATCGTGCTCGACTACGCCGCACACGGGCGGCGCCACGCGTGAAAACGGCCAGCAGCGTGAAGCTGCCGGCCGCCGGTCGTGCCCTAATGAGTGGCTACTTGGCGATCAGCCGCGCTGATCCATGGGCACGAAGTTGCGCTCGGTGGAGCCCATGTAGAGCTGGCGAGGGCGGCCGATGCGCTGCTCGGGATCCTCGATCATCTCCTTCCACTGCGCGATCCAGCCGAC
>CAZOOS010000050.1:0-15805 GCA_964581475.1 uncultured Hyphomicrobium sp. | reverse complement strand
ATGAGTACGGCGACATGATCGAGAAGGGCATCATCGATCCGGCCAAGGTCGTGCGCGTGGCGCTGCAGGACGCGGCCTCGGTCGCCGGCCTGCTGATCACCACCGAGGCTGCTATCGGCGAAGCCCCGAAGAAAGACAACGGCGGTGGCCATTCGCACGGCCATGGTGGCATGGGCGGCATGGACATGTAGTCCGCGCCGTCCCGCACAAAGCAAAAAGCCGCTCGCAGGCATCTGCGGGCGGCTTTTTCATTTGACGGTCGGACCCGAAGGTCGGGCCTAAGGCTGAGCGTTCCAGCCGAAGGCACGAATCTCGGTCGGCATCATCGGATCGGATTCGGGCTTGGGTGCCGCGGGATCGACCTTGATGAGTGCCTGCGCCGGTGCAGTACGCGCTACCGTCTGCTCAGGCTGCCGGGCGGTCGCGGCAGCCGTATTGCGCTTGGCGCCCTTTGCAGGTTTGGCGCCCATGTCCTCGATGACCGGCGCGTCGTCGCTGGGGGCGACCACTTCGGAAACAACGCCGTCTTCGGCCGGAGCCAGAACTTGCTCGGCAACCGGCTGCCCGGGCTCGGCAGCGTCAGCGCCGGCGTTGACCGACGCTGTTTCGGTCGGAGGGCCAGCCTCACCGGCGGTCGTACCACCGCCGGCTGACTCCGCGCCGGCGCCAAAGCGGCTGCTCAGCTCCTCGGCGCGGGTGCGGACCGCGGCCGCCTCGCGGCTCGTCTGTTCACCACGCGTCGTCGTTTGCTGCGTCATATCGGGCTGCGGAGACACCCCTTCGCTGGCCGGCTGCACGACCGCGGCGTCGCTTTGGTCGCCGAAATGGGCGCGCCAGGCATCTTGCAGATCGGGCAGACGGTCACCGTCGAGGAATGCGGGCAGCGTGAATGCTGGCGCGTCGCCCGTCGATGGTGCGCGCTGCTGATTGATCTCCATGGCGGCAGCGCCCGAGACGAGGCTCGTCACCACCAGCATGCCGAACAGACCTGTGCTTCTGTAGGCGTTCATACGCATTACCCCCCGACCGAGACGGCCGGCTGCAGGCGGCCCGAAGGCGCGCCTTTGATTAGCACACGCAGGACAATCAGCGTCCCACCCACCCAGTGTTGCCCGCAGCTTTTTTCCAAGCCACCGGCATCTCGAAGACGGCGCGCCCGATGAGAGCTCTGCCCCGCTCCCGCGCGATGACACTTCACGACGGCGTCCGCTTCGTCCAATGCAGATATTAAGACGCTACAAGGCGACAACGTGGCGCCCAGAAAGCCTTGAAGCAGCGGACAAACCTAGGGGCGCAATTGCCTTTCACGGCCGGAAGCCTGATGATCATGGCAGGGGCGAGGCCGTTCGCTCGGGTCGCGGTCGAGTTCCCAAGCCTGCCCAACGATACGGCTACGATCCTGCCTCCGGAGGGGCACGATGGACATTCGGCAGCTCCAGTACCTTGCTGCGCTCGCCCGCGAGAAGCACTTCACGCGCGCCGCCACGGCCTGCAACGTGACGCAGCCGACGCTGTCGGGGCGCATTCGCCAGCTCGAGCTGGAGCTGGAGGTGCCCATCGTCGAGCGCGGCCAGCGCTACAGGGGACTGACCCCAGAGGGAGAGCGCGTCCTCAAGTGGGCGCACGTGATCCTCAAGAGCTGGCAATCGATGCAGGAAGAGCTTGGCCACCTGAAGGACCATGACTCAGGCCTGTCGGGACGGCTGGTTCTCGGCGGCATCCCCTCGGCGCTGCCGATGATCCCGCTGCTGACCAAGAAGCTGCGTATCACGCACCCGGGCATCGACTTCACGGTGCTGTCGCAAAGCTCCGAGGAGATATTGCGCGGCATCGCCGACTTCTCGGTCGACGTCGGCATTACTTATCTAGACAACGAACCGATCCAGGGGCTGCTGGCGACGCCGCTCTACGTCGAGCGCTACTGCCTTTTCGTGCCGGAAACGCACCCCATGGCCAACCGCACCTCGGTGACGTGGGAGGAGGCGGCGGACGAGCCGCTGTGCCTGCTCACCCCCAATATGCAAAATCGGCGCATAATCGACCGCGCCTTCGAGACGGCAAAGTGTCATCCAAGCCCGCGGCTGGAGACAAACTCGGTCATTAATTTGTGTTCCAACGTGCGCCTAATGGGCCTAGCTAGCATCATGCCCCAGTATATATTGGATGTGCTTGGGAACATGTCGGGTGTGAAGGCTATTCCTCTCGATGCACCCACCGTCGAGCACAGCGTTGGTTTGGTAGTGGCCGCGCGCGATCCCCTTTCACCGTTGATCGAGGCGCTGCGCGGAACCGCTGCCTTGCTGACGCCGGCATCGTTTGATGCGCGCGTGGACGCCTAGTCAGGCGTCTTGATGCTGCAGTGCAGCATTGGCCTGCTCAATTGGCACATTGAGAAGGCCGATTTGATCCGCACATCACAAGTTGAGAGAAGTCAGTTTGCCGCAGTAGAAGCCGCAAAGGCGCGCGTGAATGTCTAAGACTACTCTAGAAGTCATCAAAGCAGAAGCCCCGGCGGGGAGCGACGTCCGCGCGCTCAGCATTTGCGCTGCGCATGACAACCGCCCGGATGAGCTTCTGGAGATCTTCCATGATCTTCAGCATGAGCTGGGCTACATCCCGGATCAGGTACTTCCGGTCATCGCCAATGCCCTCAATCGCTCGCGCGCCGAGATCTACGGCGTGCTGACGTTCTATCATGAGTTCCGCCGGACCCCGGGCGGCCGGCACAATGTCAAGATCTGTCGCGCCGAAGCCTGCCAGGCAATGCACACCCAGACGCTCTGCCGCCACGCGGAGGAGAAGCTGGGCGTGAAGTTTGGCGAGACCACCGCCGACGGTCAGTTCAGCCTCGAGGCCGTTTACTGTCTCGGCAACTGCGCATTGTCCCCCGCCATGATGATCGACGGCGACCTCTACGGCTGTGTCGACAAGGAGCGTTTCGACAACATCATCTCCGACCTCGATCGCGGAGCCGCCGCATGATCAAGGTTTTCGTACCACGCGATGCCGCCGCGCTATCGATGGGCGCCGATGCCGTCGCCAAGGCAATTGCCGCCGAGGCCAAGAAGCGCAACGCCAAGGTCGAGATCGTCCGCAATGGCTCGCGCGGCATGTTGTGGCTCGAGCCGCTGGTCGAAGTCGAAACCGCAGGAGGCCGCGTTGCCTACGGTCCCGTGAAGCCGGCCGACGTGCCGGGCCTCTTCAAGGCCAAGTTCCTCAACGGTGAGAAGCACAAGCTCTCGCACGGCCTCACCGACGAGATCCCTTACTTCAAGAACCAGGAACGCCTGACCTTCGCGCGCTGCGGCATCACCGATCCGTTGTCGATCGAGGACTACCGCGCGCACGGCGGCTTCAACGGGCTCACCAATGCGCTCACGATGGCGCCGCTGGACATCGTCACCGAAGTAACGACCTCCGGCCTACGTGGCCGCGGCGGCGCCGGCTTCCCGACCGGCATCAAGTGGAAGACCGTCCACGACGCCAAGGCCGACCAGAAGTACATCTGCTGCAACGCCGACGAGGGCGACAGCGGCACGTTTGCCGACCGCATGCTGATGGAGGGCGATCCGTATTGCCTCATCGAAGGCATGACTATCGCCGGCATCGCCGTCGGCGCCACCAAGGGTTACATCTACGTTCGCTCCGAGTATCCGCACGCTGTCAACACGCTGCGCGAAGCCATCCGCATCGCCACCGCCGCCAACTGGCTCGGCCGCACCATCCAGGGCTCGCCACACGACTTCGAGCTGTACGTTCGCATGGGCGCCGGCGCCTACATCTGCGGCGAGGAAACCTCGATGCTGGAAAGCCTCGAGGGACGCCGTGGCCTGGTGCGCTACAAGCCGCCGCTACCCGCGATCGAGGGCCTGTTCGGCAAGCCGACCGTCATCAACAACGTGCTCAGCCTCGCCTCGGTGCCGATCATTCTCGACAAGGGCGGCGAATACTATCGCGACTTCGGCGTCGGCAAATCGCGCGGCACGCTCGCCTTCCAGCTCGCCGGCAACATCAAGCAGGGCGGACTGGTCGAAAAGGCATTCGGCGTAACGGCACGTGAGCTGATAGAGGATTACGGCGGCGGCACGCTGTCGGGACGGCCGCTGCGCGCGGTTCAGTTCGGCGGCCCGCTCGGTGCCTATCTTCCAAACGACAAGCTCGATACCCAAATGGACTACGAGGCGTTCGTCAAAGTCGACGCCATGGTGGGCCATGGCGGCGTCGTCGTCTTCGACGACACGGTCGATATGGCTCAGATGGCTCGTTTTGCCATGGAATTCTGCGTTATCGAGTCGTGCGGAAAATGCACACCCTGCCGCATCGGCTCGGTACGCGGCGTCGAGACGATGGATCGCATCATCGCCGGCGTCGAGCGCGAGCGGAACATCGAGATCCTTGAGGATCTTTGCAACACGATGACGGACGGCTCACTGTGCGCGATGGGTGGTTTGACGCCCATGCCGGTGATGAGCGCGTTGCGTCACTTCCCTGAGGACTTCAACCGTCCGGCGACACGCGCCGAAGCGGCCGAATGAGAAACGAAACGAGGAAACCCATGACGAGCGAAGCCACCGCCATGACGCTCATCAAGGAGAAAGACTACGGGACCAAGAGCGTCCACGCCGTCAACAACAAGATGGTGACGCTGGAGATCGACGGGCAGGAGGTCACGGTGCCCGAGGGCACGTCGATCATGCGCGCCGCCGCCGACCTCGGCATCATGGTGCCGAAGCTGTGCGCCACCGACAACCTCGACCCGTTCGGCTCCTGCCGTCTCTGCCTCGTCGAGATCGAGGGCCGACGCGGAACACCGGCCTCGTGCACGACGCCTGTGGCTCCCGGCATCAAGGTCGCCACGCAGAATGACCGGCTCGCCCGCATCCGCAAGGGCGTGATGGAGCTTTATATCTCCGACCATCCGCTGGACTGCCTGACCTGCGCCGCCAACGGCGATTGCGAGTTGCAGGACATGGCCGGCGCCGTCGGACTGCGCGAAGTGCGTTATGGCTACGAGGGCGAGAACCACGTCTTCGCGCGCTCGAACGGCGAAGCCAATGCCCTCTGGCAGCCGAAGGACACCTCGAACCCCTACTTCCAGTTCGAGCCGTCGAAGTGCATCGTCTGCTCGCGCTGCGTCCGCGCTTGCGAGGAAGTGCAGGGCACATTCGCGCTGACCATCGACGGTCGCGGCTTCGCCTCGCACGTCGCTGCCAGCCAGGACGACGACTTCCTGCAGTCGGAGTGCGTGTCATGCGGCGCCTGCGTGCAGGCCTGCCCCACCGCGACGCTGATCGAGAAGTCGGTCGTCGAGCACGGCCAGCCCGAGCACAGCGTCGTCACCACTTGCGCCTATTGCGGCGTCGGCTGCTCGTTCAAGGCCGAGATGCAGGGCGAGCGCGTCGTGCGCATGGTTCCTTACAAGGACGGCGGGGCCAACGAAGGCCACTCGTGCGTCAAGGGCCGCTTCGCCTTCGGCTACGCCACGCACAAGGATCGCGTCCTCAACCCAATGATCCGCGAGAAGATCACCGACCCGTGGCGTGAAGTTTCCTGGGATGAGGCAATCAAGTTCGCCGCCGACCGCTTCAAGGCGGTGCAGGCCAAGTATGGTCGCGGCTCCATCGGCGGCATCACCTCATCGCGCACGACCAACGAGGAAGTGTATGTCGTGCAGCGCATGGTTCGCGCCGCCTTCGGCAACAACAACGTCGACACCTGCGCCCGCGTCTGCCATTCGCCGACCGGCTACGGCCTGAAGCAGACGTTCGGCGAGTCCGCCGGCACGCAGGACTTCAAGAGCGTCGACAAATCCGACGTGATCATGGTGATCGGTGCCAATCCCACCGACGGCCATCCGGTGTTCGCTTCGCGCATGAAGAAGCGCCTGCGCGAGGGTGCCCGCCTCATCGTGGTCGACCCGCGCCGTACCGACATCGTCCGTTCGCCGCACGTCGAGGCCGACTATCACCTGCAGCTTCGTCCCAGCACCAACGTTGCCGTGCTCAACGCGATGACGCATGTCATCGTCACCGAGGGCATGACCGACCGCAGCTTCATCGCCGCGCGCTGCGAGAAAGAGGACTACGCCCGCTGGGAGAAGTTCATCAAAGATCCCAAGCACTCGCCCGAGGCCATGGAGCCGATCACCGGCGTTCCGGCTGAGGAAGTGCGCGCCGCCGCCCGGCTGTTCGCCACCGGCGGCAACGCGGCTATCTATTATGGCCTCGGCGTCACCGAGCACAGCCAGGGCTCGACCATGGTCATGGCCATGGCCAACCTTGCCATGGTCACCGGCAACATCGGCCACGAGGGCGTCGGCGTGAACCCGCTGCGCGGCCAGAACAACGTGCAGGGCTCGTGCGATATGGGCTCGTTCCCGCACGAGTTCCCCGGCTACCGCCACGTGTCCAACGAGGCGACGCGCAAGCTGTTCGAGAAGGAGTGGAAGGTCGAGCTCTCCGGCGAGCCGGGTCTGCGCATTCCCAACATGTTCGACGAAGCTTCCGCCGGTACTTTCAAGGGTTTGTTTGTGCACGGCGAGGATATTGCGCAGTCCGATCCCAACACCCACCACGTCGAGCATGCGCTCGAGTCGCTGGATATCCTCGTGGTGCAGGACCTGTTCCTCAACGAAACCGCCGCCTTCGCGCACGTGTTCTTCCCCGGCACCTCGTTCCTCGAGAAGGACGGCACCTTCACCAACGCCGAGCGCCGCGTGAACCGCGTGCGCCCGGTGATGCCGGCGAAGCAGGGCATGGCCGAGTGGGAGATCGTCTGCCGCCTGGCCACCGCCATGGGCTATCCGATGATGTACACGTCGGCCGCCGCCATCATGGACGAGATCGCTTCCGTCACGCCGACCTTCAAGAACATCTCGTTCAAGCGGCTCGACGAGCTCGGCAGCGTGCAGTGGCCGTGCGACGACGAGGCGCCGGAAGGCACCCCGATCATGCACATCGAGGAGTTCACGCGCGGCAAAGGCCGCTTCATGCTCACTGAGTTCGTGGCGACGCCGGAACGCTCGAACCGCAACTTCCCGCTTATCCTCACCACCGGGCGTATCCTCAGCCAGTACAACGTCGGCGCCCAGACCCGGCGTACCGAGAACGTCATCTGGTACCAGGAGGACATCCTCGAGATGCATCCTTCCGATGCGGAGGTGCGCGGCATCAAGGACGGCACCATGGCCTCGCTGACAAGCCGCGTCGGCGGTACCACGATGCGCGTCAAGGTCACCGACCGCGTGCCGCCGGGTGTCGTTTACTCGACGTTCCACTTCCCGGTCAGCGGCGCCAACGTCATCACCACCGAGAACTCGGACTGGGCGACCAACTGCCCCGAATACAAGGTGACGGCGGTGCAGGTCACGCCTTCCAACCAGCCCTCCGAATGGCAGGACGAGTGGGAGGAGCGCGAGCGCGAGAACAAGCGCATCGGCGACAAGCCGCTGGTCGCGGCGGAGTAATGGCGGGCGCGCGAACGTCTAACCGGTTGTGCGGGCATCGCGCGCCATGACTTCTCCGCTGTGTTCTCGATAACCGTCCGATGACCGCCATGGCCAATCCCGCCGAGGTCGCAGATCCCAGCGCCGCGCTTTGCTCGGTGCCGGCGGAAGGCACCTCGGTCGATGCCGCCGGCAAGCGGACACCGGTCACTTGGCAACTCCCGGAGGAGGTGCCGATCGCGCTGCTGATCAACTCGGTCGCCTACACCGTGATGATGGGGACGCCGGCCAACCTCACCGATTTCGGCATCGGCTTCGTCTTGGCCGAAGGCATCATCCCCCACCGCTCGGACATCCTCGGCGTCATCGCCATGCCGGTCGAGAACGGCCACGCCGTCGATGTGGCTATCGACGAGGAAGCCCTCGCCGACGCGCGCATGCCCCGCCGCTCGCTGGAGGGCCGCTCCGGTTGCGGGCTTTGTGGTGTGGAGAACATCGCCGACGTCGTTCGTGTCACCCAGCCGGTGCCACGTACGGTCGTCCCGTCCGCCGAAGCGATCCTCAAGGCGGCCGCTGAGCTGCCCAAGCGGCAGACCATGAATCGGCTCAATCGCACCGTGCACGGCGCCGCCTGGGCGACGCTCGCCGGCGACATCGTCCTCGTCCGTGAGGACGTTGGCCGCCACAATGCGCTCGACAAGCTCATCGGGGCACTGGCCGAGGCCGGCACGGACCTCGCCACCGGCTTCGTCATCATGACCAGCCGCTGCAGCTTCGAGCTGGTGCAGAAATCGGCGACGTACGGCATCGGCGCACTCGTCGCCATCTCGGCGCCCACCGCGCTCGCGCTGCAACTCGCCCGCAAGGCGCGCCTCTACATTGCCTCGCTCGCCGGCGACAGCGTCGTCATCTTCAACAGCTAGTTTCAACCCTTCGGAAAGCACTGCCCGCATGGAAAACCGCGACATGATCCGCATGGCCAACCAGATCGCGGCCTATTTCGAGGCCTATCCGCGCGCCGAGGCGCTGGACGGCATCGCCCATCACATCCGCAACTTCTGGACCCCGCGCATGCGCACGCAGCTCACCGAATTCATCGAAGGTGGCGCCGAGGGTCTCAGCCCGCTGGTCACGGCGGCGATTGCGCCGAAGGCCAAGGCGAAATCCTGACGTGCGCCTGCTGCGACTTTAGGCAGAAGCCCAAGTCGCCGGCTGCCGGCAATGATTGATTAGCCACCGGCGGCACTGACCGTTCAGCGGCTTGCGGCCACCCGTCGGCAGGCATAGTCTAGTTGACTATAATCGACTGCGAGCCGCCGCCTTTTGCGCCGCGGCGGAGGGCGCAGCCCCGCGAATGGCAGGAGGATAGCCATGGGCATCGCACTGACGCTGCAAGAATACCTCGACGACCACCACGTCCCCTACGATGTGATGCTGCACAAGCACACGAACTGCGCCTTCGATACGGCGCGCACCACGCACGTTCCGGGCGAACGTCTCGCCAAGGCGGTGGTGCTGACACGCGAGGGCGGCTTCGTCATCGCCGTCGTTCCGGCGACGGCGCGCGTCCGCCTCGACGTGATCGAGCGCATGCTGCATTGCCATGTGCAGCTCGCCAACGAGGACGAGATCAGCGAGCTGTTTCCCGATTGCGAGCTGGGAGCCGTCCCACCGATCCCTGAGGCGTACGCGGTGGATGCGTTCGTCGATGAAAGCTTCGACAAGCAGCCGGACGTCTACCTGGAAGGCGGCGACCACCGCAGCCTCGTGCACGTGACGGCCGACGCGTTCCGCTCCATCATGCGGGACGTGCAGCGCGCACGCATCGCCGCCTAGCGTTGCGCTATATCGTGGCTGTCTTGTCGAGGTGGGCCTCGATCAGCGGGAAGATATCGCGCGCGGCGTTCTTGCCGAAGATGCAGTCGATGTGTCCATAGCCGGGGATCACCTGGCGATCGTAGAGCTGCCGCCCGTTTACCTCCGCCAAACGCGCGAGCGTCCGCGCCGTGCTTTCCGGCTTGAAGCACGCGTTGTCCGCGCCGTGCACGAACAGAATCGGCAGCGCCATGCGGTCGACGTGCGGCAGGTACGTGTCGCGCCCTTCCGCATCGAGCAACCGGCCGTTGCGGGCAAACAGGGCGAGCTGGCGGAAAGCTTCGATATTCGCCTCGCCGAACATCTCCGCCAGGCCCGACGTCACCGTCGCATTGTTGAGCTGCTCGAGGTTGTACAGCCGCCCGTACAGAGCGGTGATGCGGTTGCTCGTTGCCTCATGCGTGCGCTGCGAGCGCGGCACCGGGACGATCATCTGCAGGACCTTGTCGAGCAAACGCTCGCGCAGCGGATCGGCAGTGGTGGCGCGGGCGTTGACGACATCGATGCCCATCGCCTCGAACAACTGCGGCGCGCGCAGGTAGGCGAGCAAGCGCTGCGGGAACCATGGCACCACGTAGTCGGTCGAGATCTGCGAGATGACGGCCGAGCGCACGCCTTCGAGGCCGGCGAGCAGCGCCATGGTGAATGTCGTGGCGCCGAAGCAATGGGCGATGACCTGCACGGTCGAGGACCGCGCAATGCCGCGCACCTTGGCGAATGCCGCCGGATAATCCTTCAAGGCGACGTCGTCGGCATTCCACAACTCGTGCGCATATGGCAGGTCGACGCTGGCCCGGTAGTCCAAGAGCCAGCAGTCGTACTCGGCAGCCACGAGATACTCGAGCATGTTCGTGTCGATCGTATCGATCGAAAAGATGAGGCTCGAAACCCCGAGACCATGCGTGAAAATCAGCGGCCCCTTGTTGCCGCCGCGATAGCGGGTCAGACGCAGGATCTTGCCATCGTCGGTGCGCACGAGGTGAGTCTCGGGCTCCGGCACGCGCAACGACCGCTTCTTGCGCGGGGTAAACACGTCGTAGCGGCCCGAGCGCGCCAGCACGCCGCCGTAGGTATCGAACAATTCGCGGCTGAAGAAGGTGCCGAACTTGCCGACGGCGCGCATCCGGTCGGCGGCGTCACGGCCCCCGACACCGCGCAGCGTCTGCATCTGCACGTAGAAATCCGACGGCGCGATCTCCAACAGGCCGCGCGCAATGCGGCCGAGCTGGCCCTGGGCGCCCTTGGCGATGTCGACGTTGAGGCGGGTGGTGTCGCGCCAGAGATCCAACGAAGCGTCCGAGCGCACGACTTTGTAGCCGATGAACTGGTATTCCGAGCCGTCGCGCGCGCCGAGCGAGAAGCGATAGTCGAAACGTTTGGTCTCCACCGTGTGATCGTCGACGCGCATCAGGTTGAACTTGCCGTCGAAAATCTCCAGCGGCTCGGGCGACAGCGACGGACACTCGACGGTGCCGATGATGCGCCCGGCATGCTGCTGCTCCGACACGAAGCGGTCGACATCGTCGACCAGCACCGTCAGCGTGAAGCTGCAAGCGTGCCCTTCCTCCTTGCCGCGCCGCGCCGCCGTTTCGTGCGGTAGCGTAATCGCCGGCGAAATGTAGCCGGCCATGCGCTCGGTGAACTCGATGCCGGCCGGCTTCAGCGTTTCGCGCCCGCCCGGCGCCGCGACCAGCAGCGGCGTATCGAACTTCTGCGCCTCGGAGAAATGCCAGCCGCGATCCTTGGCGAGATGGATCATCGCCCGTTCGGCGAGCGCAGTGATCGTCAGCAGCGGGTTGACGCCAAGCGGCCGCGGAATGACGGAGCCATCACACACGTAGAGCCCGGCGAGCACGGCGCCGGTATCGGCATCGGCACGCCCGTCGAACACCTGGCACTTGTGATTGACGACGCCCGTCGTGCGATCGCGCCCCATGGTGCAACCGCCGAGCGGGTGCACCGAGATGAGATTGTGACCGAACAGCGTGTCGGTGAGCGGATTGCGCGTGTAGTTGCCGCCGGTCGCCTGCGTCGCCTTCCTCAAGTTCTGCGCGATCTTCTCGAAGATCGGCTGCGCGGCCACCTTCGGCCACGTCAGCTTGAGCCGCCCCTCGTCGAGTGCCATGCGACCCTTGCCGTCGTCGTGGCTCATGACGAGGTAGGTCTGCGTGCGGTTCACGGCACCCTGATAGGAACCGAACAACAGGCTCTGCCGGCGGCGGGCTCGCTCACCAAGAAGGTCGATGACGCCGCGATCGGTATCTTCGCCGAACTTGTCGCCGCCCGTTGCCATGAGCGCGGGCAGGATTGGCGCCAAGGCCGAAGGGATCGAGCCCTCCTCGATCACCATGCCGTCCTCGAGCTTGGGCGTATCGCGCAGATCGATGAGCCCGGTGATGCACGGGCCGACCGGGCCCGTCTCGGCAACCGGGGGCTCGCCGACGCCGATGCCGTTGACCGGCACGTCGTTGTTGTAGGCGAAGGCCAGGACATCGCCGTTGCCGGTGAAGCGCTCGCCAAGCTGGTCGGAAACCGGCAGCCCTTCCTCGCGCGAGCGCAGCAAGATCTCGGTCGAGCCGAGCGTTCCGGCGGCGAGCACGACGACATCGCAGACGATCGACTGATCGGCGGCGGCGAACTTCTCGCGCTCGTGGCCGAGCGGCTCGAAGAAGACGCGCCAGCGTCCACGCTCCTGGCGCACGTGCGATACGCGCATCTCGGTGAAGATCTCGGCGCCGTGGTGGAAGGCGTCGGCGAGATAGGTCACCTGCACGGTGTTCTTGGAGCCGACGTTGCAGCCCGAGCAGCAGTCGCCGCACAGCGTGCAGGCCGGCTGCTCGACGCCGGCGTAGTTCACCTGCTTCTCGAAAGTGACGTTGATAGGCGGCCGCACGACGTCTTTGCGCAGCGCATTGCCGCTGACGCCCAGGGCGTTGAGCTTATCCAGCGCCGGGCCGCGATACGGAACGGGGCGCAGCACCTCCATGGCGCGCGTGAACCCTTCCTGACGGGCCGGATCCTGCATGATCTCCGGCGGCCATACCGGATCGTCCCACACGCGCGGATCGGGCGGCAGCGAGACGTTGGCGTTGACAAGCGAGCCGCCGCCGAGGCCGCAGCCGACGAAGACGTGGATGTCCTTGCCAAGACGCAGGTCGTAGAGCCCGGTGGGCGAGCCGGAAACGCGCTTGCCGTCCTGCGAAACTTGGAACTGCTCCTGCGCCTCGATCATGCGATCGGGGAAGTCGCCGATGGAGAACTCCTGCCCGCGCTCGAGCACGGCCACCTTCTTGCCGGCACGCGCCATGCGTGAAGCGGCTACGCCGCCGCCGTACCCCGAGCCAATGACGACAACGTCGTAGCGCAACTTCAGCTCGGCGACAGATTTCGACAATCGCCGCATGTCACTCTCCCTCGACCGGCGCGGGGCTGCGCCGGCGCCAGCGCGCAAACCACGCGAGATTTCGCTCGCGCGCCTTGGCACCCTGCACCTCTGTCGTCGGCGCCATCGCCGCCGCCTGCGCCGGTGCGGCGCCCTCGCGCATCTGCCAACCCCGATCGCGCGCGAGCAAGATCATGGCACGCTCGGCCAGCGCCGTGATGGTCATCAGTGGATGGATGCCTAACGGGCACGGGATGACGGCGCCGTCGCAGACGTAAAGGCCGGCGTGCACGGCACCCGGCGCAGCGCCGCCACTGGCATCGAACACCTGCCCCTTATGGTTGACGACTCCGGTCGCGCTGCTCTCGCCCATGGTGCAGCCGCCGAGCGGGTGCACCGTCATGAGATTGCCACCCAGCGCCTTCTCCGAGACGGGGTTGCGCATATAAGTACCGCCGGTGGCGTGCGCCGCCGTCGTCAGCGCATCCTCGATGCGCTCGAACACGCGCTGCTGGGGACCGTTGGTCCATTCGACGGCGAGACGGTCGTCTTCCAGGCGCATCAGCCCATTGCCCGCATCGTGGCCGACGGCGAGAAACGTCTGGGTGTTGTGTACGGCGCCCTGATACGCGCCCTTGATGAGGCTGTCGGTCGCGCGCTCCATGGCCTCCAGCTTGTCGCCGAGCGAACCTTCTTGTTGCTCGCCGAATGCCGCTGCGCCCGGCGCCAGCAACGCCGGCAGGGCCGCGGCGAAGGCACTGGGCAGCGCGCATTCGCATATGGCGAGGCCGTCTCGCACGTCTTTCGTATCGCGCAGATCGATCAACGCATTGACGGCCTGCCCGACAGGCGGAACCTGTGCTTTGGGCGGCTGGCCGACCCCTATGCCGTTGACCGGCACATCGTTGTTGTAGGCGAGCGCGATGGCATCTCCGTTCGACGTGAAGCGGCTCCCGAGCCAGTCGGAGAGCGCCAGGCCCTCGGCCCGCGAGCGCAGCAGGATCTCGGTGGAGCCCAGCGTACCGGCCGCCAGGACGACGATGTCGGCGGTGATGAAATACCTGTGCCCGCGATGCGTGTCGGCCTCGGTGGGCATGGCCCACACGCGCCAGCCATGTTGCCCATCGCGTGACAGCGACAGCACGCGCACGCCGGTGAAGATCTCGGCGCCGAAGGCAGCCGCATCGGCGATGTAGGTCGAGCGGGTCGTCGTCTTGGCCCCGACGTTGCAGCCGCCGCAGCAGTCGCCGCACTCGATGCAAGCTTCCTGGTGCACGCCGGCGGCATTGGGCCCGCTCTCGTAAGCCACGTGCAGGGGGATGGGCTTTACCTGACGCTCGAAGGCCGAGGCGGCGATGCGTAGGGCTGCCACCTTCTCGTAGGAGGAGCCGTTGGGCGACACTTCCGGACGCAGCATGTGCCGCGCGCGCACGAAGCCTTCAGCCAGGAGCCGGTCGCGGCGCACCTCTTGCGGCCATGCCGTGTCATCGAACACGCGCGGATCCGGCGACAGGCAGACGTTGGCATTGATCAGCGAGGTGCCGCCGAGACCGCAGCCCATCAGCACGTGCACGTCCTTGCCGACGCGGACGTCGAAGAGCGCCGTCGCCGACCCGAGCCGGCCATGCGGGCCGTTCATCTGCGTCTCGGCAGTGGCGCTGGCGATGCTGTCAGGAAAGTCGCCGGGCAGGAACTCGCGGCCACGCTCCAGCACCGCCACCTTCTGCCCGCAGCGCGCCAAGCGCGAGGCGGCAACACCGCCCCCATAGCCCGATCCCACCACGATCACGTCGTAGTGCGATTTCAGCTTCGAAGCGGGCATCGACAGCCGCGCCTGCATACGCCTTACTTCCCCGTCCTTGAGGCGCGCTTCAAGTCCGCGCCCTTCTCTTGTTCTCAAACGATTGCCGCCGAACCCGGCTGTTTGGTATTCGGCCGCTTCAAGTCTCCCACGCGTATCTCGATCGGGCCTTCGATGAGGCTCGGCCGCAGCGGTCGCGTCGGCACGATGGCTGGGCCCCCGGTGGCCCCGAAGCCGCGATCCTTGGACCGCTTCCAGCCCCACCGGCGCGGCGTGCGGCGCAGGCCGATCGGGTAGATGGTCAGCTTGTTCGGCTCGACCTTCATGCGCAGGAAATTCTTGAAATCGGCAATGCCCATCGACGCGAACGCCTGGTCGCAGTGGAGGCCGAGAAGGCAGCTGATGGTGAGATAAGCGCCCCACACGAAGCCCGCCGCTATGCCGCCGATAAAGATCATCACCAGCGGGAAGATGACGATGGTGCGGAACAACTCGCGCACGTCGGCGGACGATTTGAGCTCCAGATTCTGCAGCACTTCCTTCGCCTGCGGCCAAACCGTATCGACGAGGTAGAAGGAGAAATAGGAGACGGCGTAGTAGAGGGCGATCATCATCGAGATGTGCGCCGCCCAGTGGAGCGTGCCCAACACCGCTCTCACCTTTCCGCCCCAGGCGCCGTCGGCATAGCCGTAGAGCACCACCCACAAGGCGAGGCACCATATGCCGAGGATGACGTTGGTCGCCGCTGCGAGCGGTGCCAGCATTAAGATACCGGGCCACCAATGGAAGTTTGGATCGCTGATCAGCGTCTCGCCGACGGTCTTGCCGCCGTACGGCGTCGTCGAGAACATCCAGATTATCACCCAGTAGATGACACCCAGAGCCACCGCGAAACCGTAGTTGCGGAACGGGAACGCCAGCGTCGATAGGCTGAGGCGACGGCTGTTGCCGCGAGTCGGCCAGCACGAGGGCTCATTCGTCGGCTTGCCGTCCTCAATCTTGCAGCGCAGGTCGAGATCCAGCTTCTTTCCGCCCCACGTCACCTTGCGGACGTTCTTGAGGTAGTGCGTCGGAGAGAAGTAAGCGCCGCCGCCGCCCGCGGTGACGAAGCTTGTTCCGGCGTCCTTGTTGAAGTAGCGGCTGTAATGATGCAGATCGCCGGCGACGACGGCAGCGATGCGCGCGCCGGCATCGGTGGCTATCTTGGTGATGGTGCTGAGGTTGTCCTCGCCCTGCAGCTTTTCGTCCTTGTCGTAGTTCCAGCTCGGCTCGGCGGTGCACAAGATGAGCTTCGGCGCTTCCG
>CAZOOS010000049.1:0-16119 GCA_964581475.1 uncultured Hyphomicrobium sp. | reverse complement strand
GTCCTCCTGCATGTCCTTCGAATAGGCGAGCGGCAGCCCCTTCATGACGATGAGCAGGCTCTGGAAGGCGCCGGCGATGCGGCCGACCTTGGCGCGCGTCAGCTCCGCCGCGTCCGGGTTGCGCTTCTGCGGCATGATCGAAGAGCCGGTGGTGAACTTGTCCGACAGCTTGATGAAGCCGAACTGCGGGGTCGACCACAACACCACCTCCTCGGCAAAGCGCGACAGGTGCACGGCGCAGATCGATGCCGCCGCCAGCGTCTCCAGCACGAAGTCGCGGTCGGATACGCCGTCGAGCGAGTTGTCGGTCGGTTTGTCGAAGCCGAGCGCCTTCGCCGTCGCGTGCCGGTCGATTGGGAATGACGTGCCGGCCAGCGCTGCCGAGCCGAGCGGGCATTCATTCAGCCGCGTGCGCGCATCGGCAAACCGGCCGCGGTCGCGACCAATCATCTCGACATAGGCGAGCAGGTGATGGCCGAAGGTGACGGGCTGCGCCGGCTGCAGGTGCGTGAAGCCCGGCATGACCGTCGCCGCGTGCGCTTCCGCCTTGCGGGCGAACGCCAGTTGCAGCGCCGCCAACGCCGCATCGAGCACATCGAGGCGCTCGCGAACGTACAGCTTAAAGTCGGTCGCCACCTGGTCGTTGCGCGAGCGCGCCGTGTGCAGACGTCCAGCCGGGGTGCCGATCACGTCCTTCAGGCGACTTTCGACGTTCATGTGCACGTCTTCGAGGGTGCGCGAGAACGCCATCTTGCCGCTCTCGATCTCGGCGGCGACTTGATCGAGCCCTTTGATGATCGCCTGCGCGTCGGCTTTGTCGATGATCCCGGCGTCCGCCAGCATGGCGGCATGCGCCTGCGAGGCGCGGATGTCCTGCGGGGCCAGACGCTTGTCGAAGCCGATGGAGGCGTTTATCTCCTCCATGATCTCTGCGGGCGAGGCTGAGAACCGCCCGCCCCACATGCTGTTAGCAGGCTTGTCCGTCACGGCGTTGGTGCTCCGTCAGGGGCCGGTCGAAACGTGTTCGGCGAAAGAAGGTACATGCGCGATCAGCCGCCGGTAGGAATGCAGGACCGCTGGATGGCCCGTTATATAGGGCTTGCCGCACTGGCGGCGCTGGCGGCGTTCGCGGCGGTATACGTCACGTTGGGCCAGCCTGACAATCAAACGCTGGGCACGCCATCGGCCGAGGCACCGGCTGCAACCGTTAAGACGAGCGGCAACCCGCTGGCCACTGGGGCGATGACGACGTTCGTCTTCAAGCCGCAGCCCGAGCCGCTGCCCGACATCCGCTTTCTCGACGGCAGCGGCGCCGAGGTCAGCCTTGCCAGCTTCCACGGCAAGGTCGTGCTGCTCAACCTGTGGGCGACGTGGTGCGGCCCGTGCCGCGAGGAGATGCCGGCGCTCGACAAGTTGCAGGCGGCGCTCGGCTCGGACAAGTTTCAGGTCGTGGCGCTGGCGTTGGACAAGTCCGGCGTCGATGGCGCCAAGAAGTTCCTCGCCGACACCAAGACGGAGAAGCTCGAGGCCTACGCCGACCCGACGGCCAAGGAAGGCACGCGGCTGAGGGTGATCGGCATGCCGACGACGATCCTCATCGACGCGGAAGGCCGCGAGATTGGCCGCCTCATCGGCCCGGCTCACTGGGACAGCCCTGAAGCCAAGCGGCTGATCGAGGCGCAGCTCTAGAAGACGAAGCGCGAGGCCAGCGCGAAGGCCGCGACGGCCAGCGCGCCAAAGAACAGCACCTCGTTGCGGCGCGCCGCGTTCTCGGCCCGCTCGACTTGCATTTGCAGCGTTCCGAGCTCGGCCAGCTTACGGTTGATGGGCTCGAACGACTTGAACGGCAGACCGAGGAACGTGGTCTTGTCGCCCTCGATGGTATCCAGGCGCGATTTGATGTCTTTGCAGCAGCGCTGCAACTCGGTGATCTTATAGTCGCGCGAATTCTTGAGGGTCTCTTCGAAGGCCTGGAAGCGCCGCGTACGGTTTGCCTCCTCGGCCATCTCGGCGATCGCCTGGCGGGATTTCTCGAGTTCGCGCTCGAGGCGCGCCATCGTCCCGTTGATGCGGTCGAACTGGACGGCGGCCTCGGCCACGAACCCGTCCCTGCCGACCCATTTGCCATTCGCTGCTGAAGGAGAAGCCGCCACTATTCTCTCGCTATTCAACACTACGCAACCCTTCAGCTACAAACGCAGACCGGCCACCCGAACCGTTCCGCGAGTATGGCCAACGGGGTTTAACGCGACGTATCCAATTGAAGCGCCCGACATAAGAAATCGTTCGCATTGACAGCATTTTGCCTGCGCGCGACAACGCCGCCCATCAGGTGAGGACAGTCGATCCCGGGGAGCCCTATGTCTCAGAACGTGAACACCTCCGAGTTGCAGAGCGCGATCGAGGCGGTGTGGGAAGAGCGTCAGGGTATTTCGGCCGGCACGACCGGCGTCATCCGCGACACGGTCGAGAAGACGCTCGAGCTGCTGGACAAGGGCGAGGTGCGCGTCGCCGAGAAGGGCGCAGGCGGCTGGACCGTCAATCAGTGGCTGAAGAAGGCGGTGCTGCTGTCGTTCCGCCTCAACGACATGGTGGCCATCTCGGGCGCCCCCGGCGGGGCCACGTGGTGGGACAAGGTGCCTTCCAAATTCGAGGGGATGACGCCCGACGACTTTCGCCGCGCCGGCTTCCGCGCCGTCCCCGGCTGCATCGTCCGCCGCTCTGCCTACATCGCTCCCGGCGTCGTGCTGCTACCTGCGTTCGTCAATCTCGGCGCCTACGTCGATGAAGGCACCATGGTCGACACATGGGCGACCGTCGGTTCCTGCGCGCAGATCGGCAAGAACTGCCATATCTCCGGCGGCGCCGGAATCGGCGGCGTCCTGGAGCCGCTGCAGGCGGGCCCCGTGATCATCGAGGACAACTGCTTCATCGGCGCCCGCGCCGAAGTCGCCGAGGGCGTCATCGTCGGCGAGGGCTCGGTCCTGTCGATGGGCGTTTACCTCGGTGCCTCGACCACCATCATCGACCGCGCCACGGGCGAGAAGTTCTTCGGCAAGGTGCCTCCCTATTCGGTCGTCGTCTCTGGCTCGATGGCCGGCAAGCCGCTTCCCGACGGCACGCCCGGCCCCAACCTCTACTGTGCCGTCATCGTCAAGCAGGTCGACGCCAAGACACGCGCCAAGACCTCGATCAACGAGCTGCTACGCGAGTGAACCGCTTTGCCCGTAACGGGATTGATGCAATAGTTGCGCATGCCAAGTTTGCTCGAAAAAGCCCTTGAACGTGTACGCACCTGGCCGAAGTCACGGCAGGATGAGCTGGCGCGCATGGCCTTGGACATGGACGAGCAGGGCACCACCCCGGTCGCTCTGACCGATGACGAACGGCGCGACCTGCAGGCGGCGTGGCAGGAGTCGGAAGCTGAAGACTTCGCTACCGACAAAGAGGTGCAGGCCGCCTATCACCGCTTCAGTCCGTGATCATTCGCTACACCCGGCGCGCAGTTCTCGACCTGGAATCCATTGCCGACCACATCCGCCTTCACAATCATGCGGCTACTGGACGAGTTCGCGAGCGCGTAGAACGGTTGATCACAGGGCTCGCCGACTTTCCGTACCAGGGATCACCAACGGATGAACCGGATATTCGGCGTCTCGTGGCAAATCCGTTCCCCTATCTGATCTTCTACCGCATCAAGGACGAAGCAATTATCATTTTGCACATTCGGCATGGTCGACGCAGAGCAGAGATACTCGGTCAGCGTTGAAGCCCCAATCGCAACCTCGGTCGCGCATGCACTCCAATCGCAATCTGGCCCGCCAGAGGCTCGCCGCGACGCTGACGACGTTCACGGCTTGTATCGGAGCATGCCGATGAACAACCTGCTCTCGCTGCTGACCACCTTCACCGGCCGTATCAGCCGCCGGCAATGGTGGATCGGCTTCGTCATCACCCTCCTCGGCAGCGTCGCCGGCACGGTGCTGTTCAACCCGGACATGCTGACCAGCGACGCGCCGACGCCGCCGAGCTGGCCCGACACCGTCTGGCAGCTCGCCTGGCTCGTTCCCGGAACCGCTATTACCGTAAAGCGCTTCAACGATCGCGATTGGCCGTGGTGGCTCGGATATGCCTTCGGCGCACTGGGTGTATTCGTCTATGTGACACCCCACTTCGGGTTGCTCATCGATCCCGATGCGAACGCCTTGGGTGCCGTTGCGTTCTGGACTTCTCTAGCGGCCATCGTGGCCGCCTTCGTTGACAACGGATTCATTCGCGGCACGCGGGGCCACAACCGCTTCGGGCCGGACCCACTGGCAGGAGCACCGCAACCGGCATGACGACCGCATCCGACCCCATCGCCCTTGCCCAGGCTCTGATCCGCTGCGAAAGCGTCACCCCCTTGGAAGCCGGCGCGCTGACCATGCTCGAGGGCGTGCTCTCCGCCGCCGGTTTCGAGTGCCACCGCATGACCTTTTCCGAGCCGGGTTTCGCGGACGTGCAGAACCTCTACGCGCGCCGCGGGCACACGGGACCCAACCTTTGCTTTGCCGGACACACCGATGTCGTCCCGCCGGGAGATATAGACGCGTGGACGTCGCCGCCATTCGCCGCTCAGATCCGCGACGGGATCCTCTACGGGCGCGGCGCCGTCGACATGAAAGGTGAGATCGCCTGCTTCGTCGCCGCCGCGCAGCGCTACCTGGCGACCGGAGGCGCCGGCATGCCGGGCTCCATCTCGCTGCTGATCACCGGCGACGAGGAAGGCGACTCGGTCAACGGCACCGCCAAAGTGCTCGACTGGCTGAAGGCCCGCGGCGAGGTTCTGCACGCCTGCATCGTCGGCGAGCCGTCGAGCCGCCATACGGTCGGCGATGAGATCAAGATCGGCCGCCGCGGCTCCCTCAACGGCGATCTCATCGTCGAAGGCAAACAGGGGCACGCCGCCTACCCGCACATTGCCGACAACCCGGTGCCGAAGCTGGCGCGCATCATCGATCGCCTGTCGGGTCTCAAGCTCGACGACGGCACGTCTCACTTCGAAGCCTCGCACCTCGTCGTCACCGTCATCTCCGTCCCCAACACGGCGACCAACGTCATTCCCGGCCAGGCGCGCGCGCGCTTCAACGTGCGCTACAACGATGCGCACCAGCGCTCGCAGCTCGAAGCGCTGCTGCGCGCAACCTGTGAAGAGGCTGCCGCCGAAGTCGACGCGCGATTCACGCTCGCCTTCTCGGGGACCGGCGATGTGTTCGTCACCGAGCCGGGACCGCTGGTCGATACAATGAAGGCTGCAGTGCAAGAAATTACGGGAAGCATTCCCGCGCTATCGACGACCGGCGGCACGTCGGACGCGCGTTTCATCAAGGATCACTGCCCGGTGATCGAGCTCGGGCTGCTCAATGCGACCATTCACCAGGTCGATGAGCGCGTGCCGGTGGCTGACCTCGAGACGCTGACGAAAGTCTACGAGCGCTTCATTGCGCTGTTCTTTGCGCGCGCATAGCCAGCGCTACTTTTGTCAGCTTGTCGCGGCGCGCCACGCTCGGCTAATGTCTTCGCATATTCACACGGCAAGGCATTGCGGACAGTGGCCGACAGCGATTTCGATCTCAGCATGCTGGCGCGGCGCGGCATTCCCTCGCAACGCTTCGACGCGGGCGAGCGCATCTTCCTCGAGCAGGACAGCGGGACCGCAATGTACGTCGTGCGCAGCGGCGCCGTCGACGTCATCACCTTCGGGAAGGTTCTCGAGCGCATAGGCCCGGGCGGTGTGTTCGGCGAGATGGCGCTGATCGACGACGCGCCGCGCGCCGCCGCAGCGCTGGCCAGCGTGGCCACCGAGGTCGCCGTCATCGACAAACCGACGTTCCTGACGCTGATCGCCGAGGAGCCGGAGTTCGCGCTGCAGATCATGAAGCTGATGGCCGAACGCGTCCGTCGCAAGCCGAGTGGAGGGCCTTAAGCGCCGCCGCTACGCCGCGTGCGCGCACGCCGACGCACCCGCTCCTCGGGGGAATAGTTCACCGCCAAGCCGTGCGCCAGGATGCCGATACCCCAGCCGAGCAACGGCCAATAAAACCACAGCCGATCCGGCGTCGTCAGCAGGTTGACCGCGATGAGAATGGCGTTGACGAGCACGTAGGCGGAGAAGTGGAAGAAGAACCCGGTGTCGCCCAATACGGTATCCGCAACGTATTCCCGCGTTGCCGCGTAGCTCTTGGCAATGAACGGGGGCATCGGCATCGGGCCATCCTCATCAGCAGATCGATCAGGGCTGCAACATACCACGCTCGGCAAGAGCCGCGGATGCGACCCCGCGCCCATAGCAAATGCTTCGCTACCGCCCTGTTCCCGCATGATATTCTTCACGGTTCTGGGCGCGGGTCGACACTCTCGGCGTCCAGCGTGTAGCCGGCATCGGCAAGGCCGGTGAAGGCCGTCTCGGTCTTCATGGTGCCGGTCACCCACACGGGATCGAACTGGCCGGCGATCGCGATGCCTTTCTCCGCCTTGACGTAGACGATCTGGTTGGCCGGCGGCGGGGGCACGTGGATGCAGGCGCCGACAAACGGCACGAGCAGGAACTCCTTGATGGTCGTCGCCTCGAAGTCGAGCGGCACGATATAGCCGCCGATGCGCACGCGCTTGCCGTTGAACTCCGCGACCACGCGCGGCGGCTTGTCTCCACCGGGCTGGCGCCGCTTCATCGACATGAAGCCGCCTTCGGGCAGCGGTGGCGGGGCGGGCCCATCGTCGGCGCCGGGCGCTGCGGGCGCCGCCGGATTGGCGCCGGAGAAGAACGTCTTCGGCTTCGGCTTCACGGCCTCGGCCGGCGGCATGAGCTGCCCCCATTTGAGGTCGATCGGTGCGTCGACCGCATACGACGCGCCGAGCGGCGCCATTGCCACGATCAACGCCAGCACTATGCGAGGAACCACGCTCGTCATCCTTTTCTCCATCAGGTGCGCACTGTCATGCCGTCGGCAAGCGACAGGCGGTAGGCCCTTACGGCCGGCAACAGTCCGGCGACAAAGCCGGCGCCGACGATCGCCGCCAGCATCAGCCACTCGCGCTGCGTCGGCGCGTCGATATCGATGTTGAGCCCGTAGGTGGCGTCGACCCAGGGGCGCAGGAGGGCCAGCGCCGCGTAGAGCATGACAACGCCCAGGACGACCCCCGCCAGGGTCAGCAGACCGGCTTCGGTTGCGAGCAGACCCAGGATGGTTCCGGGGCGAGCACCGACCGAGCGCAGGATGGCCATCTCGCGCCGCCGCTCACTCAGCGTCGACAGGATCATCGTCACCATGCCGAGGAGGGCCGTGGCGACGACCATGGCCGAGACCACCGACAGCGCCGTCTCGGCCGTGCCGACGAGACCCCACAGCTCCTGCAAGGCCGCGCCCGGCATCACCGCCGACAGCGGCTCCTGCGCATATTCGTTGATCGCCCGCTGCAGCTTGAAGGTGGCCAATTTCGACTTCAGACCGACGAGCGCTGCGGTGATTGCCTTGGGCTTCAGGTCCATACGGCGCGCGTCGTCGGCCGACACCTCTTCGCCCGGCACCGGCATGCCGCTCTGCCAGTCGATGTGGATGGCCTCGATGGCTTCGAGGCTGACGTGCACCGTGCGGTCGACCGGCGTGCCGGTCTTGGCGAGGACGCCAGCGACGCGGAACGGCTTGTCGACGTGCTCGACGAACGACACCGAGCCGAGCCCGTGCGCGACAATGATCGGGTCGCCGACCTTGTAGCCGAGTACCTTGGCGACATCGGCCCCGAGCACGGCATCGTACAGATCCTTGAAGGGTCCGCCGGAGGCGAACGTCAGGCCTTGGCCGTGGCGATACTTGTAGCGCTCGAAGTACTCGGGCGTCGTACCGAGGACGCGGAAGCCGTGGTGGCTGTCGCCGAGCGACAGCGGCACGATCCACGCCACCTCCGGGCGCTCGGCGATCTCCTCGTAGCTCTTCCACGTGACGTTGTTCGTGGCGTTGCCGATGCGGAACACGGAATAGAGCAGCAGCTGGATGTTGCCGCTGCGCGCCCCGACGATGAGGTCGGTGCCGGAGATCGTGTCGGCAAAGCTCTGGCGCGCGCCGGTGCGCACCTTCTCAACCCCCAGCAGCAGCATGACGCTGAAGGCGATGGCCAGCACCGTGAGGCTGGCGGTCAGCGCGCGGTTGCGCAGCGACTGGACGGCGAGACGCGGCACGATCATGCGGCGGCGCTCCGCTCGGAGACGGCGATGTCGTCGAGGCGCAACACGCGGTCGAAACGCGATCCGAGCTGCTCCTCGTGACTGACCATGATGACCGATGAACCGGCTGCCTCCGCCTCGGCGAACAGCAGATCGAGAAAAGCGAGCTGCCGGTCGCGATCGAGAGCCGAGGTAGGCTCGTCGGCGACGATCAGCTCCGGGGCGCCGATGAGGGCGCGCGCCGCGGCGACGCGCTGCTGCTGCCCGACGCTCAGGCTCGCGGCCGAAAGCCCCGCCAGTTCGGAGGCATCGAGCCCGAGGCTGCCCAGCAACCGGCGCGCCTCGTCCTCCGCCGATCCGTGGCACTCCGCCCGTCGCCGGCGGTGCGTCGCGAAGGCCAGCGGCAACATCACGTTGTCGAGGATCGAGCCATAGGGAAGCAGGTTGAACATCTGGAAGATGACGCCGAAGTGCTCGGCGCGGAAACGATCGCGCGCCGCATTCGACAGCCGCGTCATATCGGTGCCGAGCACCTGCAGCCGCCCCGCCGATGGGGTGACGATCCCGCACAACAGGCTGAGGAACGTCGACTTTCCGGCCCCCGACGGGCCGACCAAGAGCAGCCGCTGACGCGCGGGCAAGGCGAAGTCCTCGATCGATAGCGAGAACGCGCGCGCCCCGGGCCAGCGGAAGCGAACGCCCGACATCGTGACGAAGTCGGGCGCAGCGAGAGCGGAGGCAGGCCGCTGCATCACATGATCCCGCCCAGGTCGAGCGTCGGCTTGCCGCGGCTCACTTCGTATTTACTCTGCCCCTTGGCGGCGACGACGTTGACGGTGAGGTCTTGCGCGCCGGCAAACAGTGCGAAGTAGTCGAAGGTAATGGTCGTCAGCTCCGACGGGTTGGCGCAGTCGAGGGCATAGTTGGCCTCGAATTGATTGTGCCCGCCTGCCGCATCGTCATCGTGGTCGGGATGGTCCTTTTCCTCGTGCTTTTGATCGTCGTCGCCGTGCTCCGCTTCGACGGCGACATGCGCCTCGGCGACGGTGCAGCCGGCGGCAGCCGGCAGCGAGAATACCGCCAGGGGCTTCTCGAGCTGCGACTTGGCCTTCTCTATGGCCGCCTTCTGGTCATCGGTCGAAGGTGCGTGCTCGAAGCCGACGATATCCATGCCGGGAACCTCCAGCTCCATGGAGACGCGCTTGTCCTCGATGGCAATGTTCAGCGTGCCGTGGCCGTGCACATGCGCGCCGAGCTCGCGATGATCGTCCTCGGCGCGCGCCGGGGCCGTCAGCAGCAACATCGCCGCCAGTCCTAGTGCCGTTACAAGATGCTTGCGCATGATCGTGCTCCTCGATGGGCTCCGCCCGTGCGGCTGCTGAAGCAGCATCGCCGACGGCGGTTTCAGGTCAGGATCGACTGTGGGGAGCTAGGCGATCGGCGGCGCGCGCGCCTGGAAATTGGCGACGGCGCGGACCGGCACGCGATCGACGGCGCGCTGAGGTATCAACGTCTGATGGCGCGGCGCCGCGAGAGAAACCATCGCAGGTGCCGGCAGCACGCCGGACCCGACCAGTGCCAACGACCAGCACATCGGGCAATCGTTACGATGATCGTGCGGCGCGACCGGCGGACATCTATCGCGTTCAACCGCCCGGCAGGCGAAGGCGATAACGCTCTTGGCCCACACGCCCGCGCCGGGTCCTTGCTGGGCACGCGCAGCGGCATACAGGTTACCCGCCGCATGCGAGTGTGCATGCACGTGCATCTGCGCCACGAGCACGGCGGCCTGCATCGCGATTGCGAGCAGAACGACCGATCCAAGGCTCAGTGAACGCCGAAAGAAGTGCATTGCATCTCCAAGAGCGGCCACGATACGCCCAAAACTGGGGCAAGCGAAAGACGCCCCGGGCGCCCCAGGGCCGCAGGCCGGAGCCGCCCAGGCTGCCGGAAGTACCCGTTAGCCAATTGCCGCTTTCGCCGCCAGACACGGCGCCCCGAGCTTGTTGGACGCCCGTAAGTTTGGCAATCTGCGCACTGATATTGCTTCAGGGGTTGGGAATGTTCAGGTCAATTATCGGCACGCGGCGTTGGCGGCTGGCTGCGGTTCTCGCGCCAGCCTTTATTTTTGTCATGGGCGCCGCGCAACTCGCGCACGCGGGCGGCATCTCGAGCCGCGACGAAGTCCGCGAAAGCGTCGTGCGCATCGAGGTCGAGCACGCGCAGGGCACGCGCCAAGGCACGGGCTTCATCATCAACGACAACCGCACGATCGCCACCAACAACCACGTCATCGAAGGCGCCAAGTCGATCTGGGTGACGTTTCTCGCCAACGGCAAGCCGATGTCGATCCCTGGCCGCCTGATCGCCACCGACCCGGTAAAGGACATGGCGCTGATCGAAGCGGTAAGCGACATCTTCGGCGAACCGATCGTGATGGCCGACTACGATACCAATCCGCCCGCCAAGGTCACCGCTATCGGCTATCCGGTGGCCGCCGACTTCGTCGCCGGCGGCCTGTTGCCGACCATCATGCTGGAGCCCTCCTACAGCGTGGGCACCGTCGCCCGCATCGTGTCGAACGCCAAGATGCTGGGCGGGGCCCGCCTCATCCAACACACCGCCGCCGTCAACCCCGGCAACAGCGGCGGGCCGCTGTTCGACGAATGCGGTCGCGTCATCGGCATCAACACGCTGCGAACGCCGCCGAAGGAGTTCGACTACGCGCAGGGCATCTTCTTCGCCGTCGACATCCGCGAGCTGCACACGATGCTCGATGAGAATGTCATCAAGTCGATAAAGAGCACTAAGCCCTGCACGCCGGGCCTCGATACCAAGAACGACATCGAGCCGGCGACGGACAAGGCAGCCGAGGCGTCGATGTTCGACCGCTTTGCGGCCTGCATCAAGGCACGGCCGTGCGACCGCGACCTGTGCAAAGCCCGCTACACCAACCGCGTCGCCACCGATATGGCCATCGGGCGGCAGTCCGACATTGACCTGCGTATGACCGCTTCGCAAGACCGCTGCACCGAGCAGAAGGAAGCCGAGGCATACGCCGAGTTCCAGCGCTGCTCGTTGCAGCAGCCGTGCGATTTCGAGAAGACCTGCGGGCCGAAGCTGGAGGAAGCTTTGGCCGTCGGCAGCATGAAGGAGCGGCGCACCATATTCGACCGCACGCGCACCAGGGCCGTGGCCGACTGCAAAGCCGCCAACGCTCCCGGCGTATGGCGCGGCGCCGAAACTGAGGCCGGCATTTGGCTGGCGGCCGTTACGAACGAGAAAGGTGCCGTGCTCGGTGTGCGCTGCGACGTTTCCGGCCCGGCGCCTGGAAGTGGCGCTGTCATTCTCGGCTCAGTGAAGGGCACGCGTGATCGGTGGACGGGCACGCGGCCCGTGCAGATGACCATCGATTCCTTTGCCGAGCCGCTGCGCCTGGAGCTGCGGACGCAAGACGCCGAGCTGGGTGCCGGCATCCAGCACACCGAGTCGATGGACACGCGAGGCTGGCTGAAAGACTTGGTGGGCAAGCTGAGCGTCGGCAGCGTCATCACCTTCGAGGAGCCGAAGGTATCCCTCGACGAAACGTTCTCGCTGACGGGGGCGCAGGAAATGCTGGCGCCCTGCCTGAAGGCCAAATTCGTCGAGCAGCAGCAACAGCAGCAGTAGGCCGGCTCAGAGCGGTCTGCCGACGCCGCGCGGACGCTAGCGTTCGCGCTGCAGTTGCCCCGTGGAGCCGAAGTCTTCGCCGTTATGGCTCGCAAACCCCTCGTACGTCATCTTGTTACCGTCGACCGACAGCCGCATGCGACCGCTGATGCAGTAATTGTCGCTCCGTTCATCGGGCCCATTGTACAATATGGTCTCGTCGTAGTCGTATTTGTCGTCGCCGCTCGGCCCGCCGACCAGCTGGCCGCCGCAGGGGACGTCGGGATAGCGGCTGACGCCGCCTTTCGGCGACACGAACGTCAAGCGCATGTTGAATTGATCCTCGGTGCCCGTGTGGGTTCCCTGGCCGACCCAGGTGCCGACGATGGGATCGGCGCCGGCGGCAACGGCCCAACTCGCCACGGCCACCAACGCGATGGCGCGGGACGCGCGGCGCACCACTCGCAGACGCTTTGGGCTCACGTCACACGCTCCCTACAACAATTGCGGCTAGCGCTTCTTGCGCGCACCGCCGCCGGTGCGCTTCAGCTCGCCGGACGAAGAATAGTCCTGGCCGTTGTAGTTCGCCGACCACTCGTACTTCATCGTCTCGCCGTTGACGGTCAGTTTCATGGTGCCATTGAGACAGCCGTCGGTCTTCTCGTCGGTGCCGCCGTAGGTGATCGATTCCTGATACTCGTAGTTGTCGCCCTTGCGATCACCGACCAGCATGCCGCCGCACGGAGGCGAGCCCGGATAGCGGCTGACGCCGCCCTTCGGCGACACGAACGTCAGCCGGACATCGAACGGGTCGGTGTCGGGCTGCGCCGCCGTACCCGTCCACGTGCCGACAATGGCGTCTTGCAGGGCTCCGGCGATGTCGCTGGAATCCTCGTCTTGCGCGCCGGCGCTGGCGATCATTGTCACCGACGCCAGCATGACGGCGACGACAGCCAGCCCGGCGTGTCCCCTGGCGCCCAACCTCCATCCCCATCCACTCACGTCACGTCCTCTCAAATCTTGCGATCAAGGCAATCTATTATGCCGTCCCAATGCGTAATTCTTATCCCCGCGGCGGCCGCAGGAAAAGCCGCTTACACGCTCGAGGTGAATGCGAGCTTGCCTGGCGACGCTGGCGAAGGCGCGCCGCCGCGTGCCAAGATGCCGGCAACAAGCAGCGAAGGGAGAAGATGAACCAATGAGCCGGCTCTACGAGGACCAGCACCGTGCCCTGCAGGACCGTTTTCAGTCCCGCCCGATGGCCGACCGCATCGAGCAGATCGCCCTCAAGACCGAGATCGGCCCGGAGGAGCAGGCCTTCATCGAAAGCCGCGACTTCTTCTTCCTGACCACCGTCGACAGCCAGGGCCGCCCCACCGTCTCCTACAAGGGCGGCGCCCCCGGCTTCATGCGCGTCGTCGATCAGACGCACCTCATGTTCCCCAGCTACGACGGCAACGGCATGTACCTGTCGATGGGCAACATCACCGCCCACCCGCAGGTCGGCTTCCTGTTCATCGACTTCGAGCGCCCGTTCCGGCTGCGCGTGCAAGGCGAGGCCGAGGTCTCCGACGCCCCCGAGCACCTCGCGTGCTTCAAGGAGGCCGAGCTGGTCGTGCGCGTAAAGATTACCGAGCTGTGGATGAACTGCCCGCGCTACATCCACCGCTATCAGAAGCTCAAGACCTCTCGCTACGTGCCGCAGGCCGACATCGAGACGCCGCTGTGCGAGTGGAAGCGCACCGAGCCGGTGCAGGACGTGCTGCGGCCGCACGAGCTGGCGCAGGTGGCGAAGGCCGGCACCATCCCCATCGAGGAGTGGATCGGCCGCGTCGTCACCGGCGACGAGAAGGTCTAGACATAGGTCGATGCCGGCACACAGCAACGCCGCCGGAGCGATCTCCGACGGCGTGCCCGCCTCTTTGCGAGACGGCTCCTTGCGCGTTATGGCGGTGTGCGTTGGGCGCCCGTTAGCTGAACCTTCAGCCCGTGGCCGGAGCATTGCTCGATAACTCTGGACCTCGTGCCGCAGGCCGACAACCGCTGCTTTTAGCGCAACTCGGGCGTTGGCTATGCACCGGGCGCCGGGCTCGTAAGGTGAAGGATAGACTAACGGAATGATCCGCTTCCGCCGGCTCTTCGAGCTGACGTCCGATATCGACCGGCGGCGCTTCGCCGAGGCCAGCGATCTGTTCCGGACGGCCTTCCCGCACGAGGCCGATGCCATCGACCGCATCGCCCATATGCTGCTCAACCGGCGGACCATCGGCTTCGACCCGATCCTCCTCTTGGCCACCGATGGTCGCGACCGCATCCTCGGCCTGGCCTTCGTCTACTACTTCTCCGATCTCGACTACGGCTACCTGCAGTACTTCGCGTCCGATCCGCATAAGCCGGCGCGCGGCATCGGCGTCGCCTTGTACGAGGCGCTGCGCGAGCTGCTGGCGGCGCGTGGCGCCCGCGGCCTGTTCCTCGACGTGCCGCCCATCGAGGCCGACAAGGTCAAGGACCGCACGCGGCTGCCAACCAACCGCAAGCGCCTGCGCTTCTACGCGCGCTACGATGCGCAGAAGGTCGCCGGCACGTTGTGGGACGTCGAGGCCAATCCACGCAACGACGGCTTCTTGACGACGCTGCTGTACGACCCCCTAGGGCGCCGCCCGTCGCTGAGCCAGCGCGACGCCCGCCGCGTCGTGCGCCGCATCCTCGTCGACCAGTACGCCTACGAGCCGGACGACCCGTTCGTCGCCCGCATCGTCCGCTCCTTCGGCGACCCGGTGAAGCTCGAGGCGCTGAGCCCGCAGCCCGAGCGCGCGGCGCCGACCCGCGCCAAATACCTGTTGCCGATCAAGATGGTCGTCTCCGAGCGCCACACCATCCATCACCTGCGCGAGAAGGGCTATGTGGAGCGGCCGGTGCGCGTGACGGCGATCCTCAAAGGCCTCGAAGGTTTGCCGATCGAGCGCGTGCCGACCCGCCATTTCGCCGAGGATCACCTGACGGCCGTGCACACGCCGGCGCTCGTCGGCTACCTCAAGGCGATGGGCCAGCGACTCGACGCCAAGGCGATCATCTATCCCGAGGTGTTCCCCATCCGCCGGCCGGACCGCATTCCACGCGCGCTCGAAGATCGCGCCGGCTACTTCTGCGCCGACACCTTCACGCCGCTCACCCAGAACGTGTTCACGGCGGCGCGCGATGCCGCCAACGTGGCGCTGACGGCCGCCACCCTGATCGCCAACGGCGAACGCTTCGTCTACGCGCTATGCCGCCCCCCGGGCCATCATGCCGAACGGCGCATCTACGGCGGCTTTTGCTACTTCAACAATTCGGCCATCGCCGCCAACTACCTGTCGCGGCAAGGAAAGGTGACGCTGCTCGACATCGACTACCACCACGGCAACGGCGGGCAGGACATCTTCTATGACCGCAGCGACGTGCTGACTGTGTCGATCCACGGCCACCCGAGCCACGCCTACCCGAACTTCTCCGGCTACAGCGACGAGCGCGGCGAGGGCGCCGGCCTCGGCTTCAACCACAACTTCCCGACCGAGGCGCCGGTCGACGACGAGCGCTATCTGACGCTGCTCGACAAGGCGCTCGGCGTCGTGCGCGTCTTCGCCCCGCGCTATCTCGTCTTGTCGATCGGCTTCGACATCATGCGCGGCGACCCGACGGGATCGTTCGCCGTCACCAACCAGGGGATGCAGCGCATCGGCCGGCGTATCGGCCGCTTCGGCCTGCCGACGCTCATCGTGCAGGAGGGCGGCTACTCGCTCGGCAACCTGCGCGCCGGCGCGCACGCCTTCTTCCGCGGCATCATCGAAGCCTGGCACGACTGACCTACTCGCCACCCTCGGCAACGGGGGCCAGCGGCGCCGGCGGGCGCCCCGGCGGCCCGTGCAGGTAGGTCATCGTCACGTAGGCGCCGATCCACGAGCCGATGGCGGCGAACACCACGTACACCCAGTTGTTGGTGTAGCTGATCACCGCGAACGAGGAGAGCGTGTACCAGAGGCTGCTCCAGTTCGCCGCGGCGACGCGCTTGCGGGCGATGACCGATGAGGTGAACATCACGTAGACGGCGTCGGTCAGGGCGGTGGCGATGACGACCCCCCGCGCCAGCCAGATGTCGACGTTCTGAATGCTCTGCATGCTGCTGCTCCGCCTTTATTTGGCGCGGCAGGCTAGCGCCGCCCCCTTAAGGAACCGCATAGGCACCTCCACATCGTCATGGCCGCGGAGGCGGCCATCCACGCAAGTCGCAGCAC
>CAZOOS010000048.1:0-16133 GCA_964581475.1 uncultured Hyphomicrobium sp. | reverse complement strand
GCGCCGTGCAGCGCGAGCTGCAGATCCGCGGCTACGAGACGGGCGCCCGCGACGGAGTCGCCGGGGTCATGACGCGCGGCGCCATCATGGCTTACGAGCATGACCACGGCCTGGCGCTGACGGCGCGCCCGAGCCAGCAGCTGCTGAAGGCGATCGTTCTCGGCGAGGCCGGCAAGGGCAAGGGCGTCAAGGCGGAGACGGCGGAGGCGCAGGACGTGATCCGCTCGGTGCAACGCTCGCTGGCCAAGCTCGGCTACAAGGCAGGCCCCGCCAACGGCCGGCTGACGCCGGAAACGGCGCGCGCCATCCGCGCCTTCGAGGGCGACCAGGCGCTGCCCGAAACGGGCCGCGTCTCCGGTCCGCTGATCTCCCGCCTCGCCCGCCTGGCCGGAGACGGCCGGGTGGCCTCCCGGCCCTAGAGGTTGCGCGCTCTAGCGCAATCCGCTCGGGAACCTGAACGCGCGAGGGGGCAAGACAACTGGAACCGACAACCGCTACCGGGGGGCCGGGGCGCCATCGTCCTTTTTGCCTTCATTTGAATCTGCCGGAGCACCTTCCTCAGGCGCGGCCATATCCGGCTGCGGTGCGGGCGCCCCCATTCCATCCTCGAGTGGCGGCGGGGCATTCATCGGTGCGGCGCCTCCGAGCGGGTCGTCCATCGAAGGTGCGTGACCGGCAGCGCCGCCCGTCCCCGCGCTTCCCGAAGGCTTTGGGGCTTGTGCTTGGGCTGGAGTTGCTATCGCCAGCGCGGCGACCAGCACAAGTAGCGAAGCAGCGACCACACGCATTTGCAGCGATTGGATCATGGCGGTCCTCGATGCAGTCGTTCAGTTCCCGCTCGCCAACATACGCCCGGCCAGCTCCGGAGTAACCGACATTTTGGAGAGGAAACTTCGACACCACCACACAACGAGAGCCTCCTGAGGTGGAGCGGTCAAATGCCGGAGTGCGGCTCTTACGATCGCGCCGGAAGGGCTAAAGCTTGCGCATCCGCGCCCGCCGTCTAGATTGCCGGCCATGCGACTGCGCGCAGAGTTCTGGGTGAAGGCCTACATCCGCCGGTGTGCCGTTGAGGGCGCCTCGGCGGTGGTGGTGCGCCATGGCGACGACGACGCCGGTGCCATCTTCATCAAGGTCGACCGGCTGGACGGCACCTGCTTCGTCTTCGGCCCGGCCCCGGCCGGCCTCGAAGGCGCCGAGAGCGACCGCCGCTGGACGGCACTCCTCTCACCCGCTGGCATCGACAGCGAAAAAGCCGATGCGTTCCTTGCCCGGGAGGCCAGCTTCGATTCCGATCTGTGGCTGATCGAGGTCGAGGACCGCCAGGGCCGTCATTTCCTGGGCGACAGTATTGTCACAGGGTCCGCCTAACCCGAATCCGGGCTTAAGGCTTCGGTAACGTCCGCTCGCGCCAACTTGTACACTGTGATTCTCACGGCTCTTGTCGCCATCGCTTGACGGCAGGAGCGAATCGAGGGCCGCCATGTCACGGGGGAAGCGCATGGCACAGATACTCAGCTTTCGTACCCCAGAGTTTCGATCCAGCGAGGGCGCCGGCCTGAGTGCGGGCGTTTCCGCCCAAGTCATCATTTTTCCCGGTGTGCGCTATGAGCGCTGGGACGAGGCGCATGCCGTCTCCAGCGCATCGGCCGACGAGCGCCGCACCAGCCGCGACGTGCTCGAGCTGGCAGAGTAGCTCAGCGTATTTGCAGAACTAGAAGGAGCGCGCCGCGCAGCGCGCATCCTTGAGCACGGCGTCCACGTGGCGCTGGTACGAGAAGCCCTTGTCGGGGCCGCGCACCACGACGATGCCGCGCGTGGCGGAGATCGGCGTTGGCGGTTGCACGTCGCGCGCGATGCCGCGCGCCTCCGGCGTGACGCCGAGGAATGCTTCCTCCGAAGGCACCAGCACGACGGATACGGGCGTCGGCCGCGACGGCACCGAGGCGGTGGCGTAGATGTTGTCGCCCTGCGGTGTGACGACGGTGAGCGTCCAGCCGAGGTCCGGCGGCAAGGTCGCCGACACGGTGACGGGTCCGCCCGCGGTGTTGAAACGGCACATGGCATAGCGCGCGTCGGACGACATGAAGGGCAGCGGCTCGGCGCCCGGCGCCGACACGTTCAACAACTGCATGCTGTTGACCGGCAAGCCGGGGGCCAGGCGGCTGTAGGCCGACGCGGCGGTGAGATAAGGCGCCGCGAGCGTTGCGCAGATGTGCAGGATGCCGGCGGCAACGGGTGCCGCCAAGATGAGCTGCCAGTTGGCGTCCTTGAGGATGGTGGGCATTTTCATCGGCATTGCACCCGGCGGATCAGCGGCAACTGCTTGGGCTCTTCCTCGGTCTTGCCGAGCATGGGCGTCGCGGAATCGAAGGTCGTGAACATCAAGGCGAGGCGGCCGGCGCCGCCGGTCGGCAGCCAGTTGCCGGGGCTCGCCTCGCGCGCCAGCGTGACGGCAAAGGTGCCGTCGGGGCGCAGCGCAATAGTGTCGCTCGTGTAAGCATAGCGCTGGGCAGCGTTGGCGATGAGGTCGCCGCGATCGTTGAAGACGGTGAGGCTCCACCAGTGATTGCCCGGATCGCGTCCCTCGACGCTGTAGTCGCACGAGGAATGCAGCCGGTTGCCGTCACTATCGGCGTAAGCGAGGTAGGTGAGGGCGATCTCGGTCGTGAGCTGCAGCGTGCCGAGCCGCGCAAAGTGCGCGCGCGTGTACGGGTCGGCATCGGCGCGGCCGGCCGACGTCCATCCCATCCATGGCCCGTTCTGTTCCGTCGTCAGCCGCGTGCCGATGTCGATCATGTACCAGCTCGAACCGAGGCCGAGGATCAGCACGGTGCCGATGAATGCCGCCCAGTCGCCGAGGATGCTGATAGCCATGGATACGCGTTTGCGCATCCTGTGCAGGCCAAGATGCAGCGGCGTCAGGGCGCTAGGGTACAGCACGTGGCGTCGTCCCCTCGAGCGGTGGTTGCGCCACGCCGAGCGTCGTGCGGCGTTGGTCGGTGAAGCCGGGCGACGTGCCGTCGGCGCGTTTGCTGGGCGGCGCCGTCGGTGCTGGTTTGGCCGGGTTGGTTCCGGTGCTGGTGGGCGCCTTCGCCGGCGGCGGCTCGGCGATGCCGCCGGCCTTGCGCAGCGCTTGCGCGACTTTGCGCAGCGCCTCGCGCGCCTGTTCGGACATCAGGCTCGAACTGGTCCGCTGGGCCTCCGGCGTGTCGGGCGCGCCTTCGGGGCGCATGGCGGCGATGCGCTGCTGCTCGGCGACCTGCACCGGGTGCGGCTCCAGACCGGGGATGGTGGGGATGTTCATGTCGGTATGCACGACCGACATGAACGAATGCCACACCGGCGAGGCGAACACGCCGCCCGTGGTGCCGCCGGACATCGGACGGTTGTCGTCGTTGCCGAGCCAGACGGTACCGACATACTTTCCAGTGAAGCCGACGAACCAAGCGTCCTTGGGGCCGGTGCTGGTACCGGTCTTGCCGGCGACGTTGGTGAAGTCGAGTTGTGCCCTCTGGCCGGTGCCCTCGGTGACGACCTTGTTCATCATCCAGTTGAGGCCTTCGGCGACCTTGCGCTCGACGACCTGCGGTGCTTCCGGCTCATCGCGGTCGCGGCTGTAGACGAGGTCGCCCTTGGAGCTGACGAGATCGAGGATCGCATACGGCCTGGCAAGCCTGCCGCCGTTGGCGAAGGTGCCGATACCGCCGGCGTGCTCGAGCGGGCTGATGCCGTAGTCGCCGAGCGCCATCGAGCAGGTCTTGCGGATGCCGGTGATGCCGACGCGGCGCGTCATCTCGATGACCTTGTCGCGGCCGACGGCGAAGGACAACTCGGCGGCTATCGTGTTGAGTGACTTGGCCAGCCCCATCCACAGCGGCATGCGTCCACCGCCGCCGTGGCTGCCGCCATAGTTTTGCGGATGCCAGCGGCCGCAACTGCGCGAGGCGTCCCGCACCTGCGTCGTCGGCGTGTAGCCGTTCTCGAGCGCGGCGGCATAGACGTAGACCTTGAACGAGGAACCGGGTTGCCGCCGGGCGTGGGTGGCGCGGTTGAACTGGCTCTCGCCGTAGTCCGGGCCGCCGGTGATGGCGCGCACCGCCCCGTCCGTTTCCATCAATACGATGGCGCCGCTGGTGATGCGGTTGCCGCGGTACTTGGCGAGGGCCGAGGTGAGCGCCTCGTCGGTGGTCTTCTGCATGTTGAGGTCGATGGTGGTGCGTGCCGTCAGCACGTACTGGCCGCGTCCGGCGGCGATGCGCTGCACCTCCTCGAAGGCCCAGTCGAGGAACCAGTCGGGGCTATTGGGATTGCGGTTCTCGATGGTCTTGGCAGGATGCACGCGCGCCCAGTGCACTTGGCCGGCGGTGTAGAACCCCGCTTCGACGAGGTTGTTTAAAACCTCGTTGGTGCGCGCGCGCGAGGCGGGCAGGTTGACGTGCGGGGCGTACTTCGTCGGCGCCTTGAACAGGCCGGCGAGCAATGCGGCCTCGGCCAGATTGACCTGGCGCACCGATTTGCCGAAGTAGTAGAGCGAGGCCGCCTCGACGCCGAAGGCGCCGCCGCCCATGTAGGCGCGGTCGAAATAGAATTTCAGGATCTCGCGCTTGGAGAAGCGGCTCTCCAGCAGCAGGGCGAGAAAAGCTTCCTTGATCTTGCGCTGCAGGGAGCGCTCGGAGGACAGGAACAGGTTCTTGGCCACCTGCTGGGTGATCGATGAGCCGCCTTGCACCACCTCGTTGGCCTGCAGGTTGGTGGCGAGGGCGCGGAAGGTGCCGAAGACGTCGATGCCCCAGTGCTCGAAGAAGCGCCGGTCCTCGGTGGCCAGCGCCGCTTTCACCATCGCATCGGGGATGTCGTCGAGGGGCACGGCGTCGTTGTGGAGGATGCCGCGCTTGCCGATCTCGTTGCCGTTCTGATCGAGAAACTTCACGGCGAACTGGCCGGTGAGGAACTTGCCCTCGTTGAACTCTTGGAACGCCGGGATGGCGAGGCCGAACATGACGACGAAGCCGCCGGCGCCGAGCGTCAGCGCTTCGGAGGCGGCCTCGTTGAGCAGGCGCTTCCAGCCGCTGAGCCTGAAGCGGGCGAAGAAGCTGGTGCCGGCGTTCCAGAAATCGCGGAACCACGCCCATGTCTCGGCGAGCGTTGAATCGATCCTGGAATCGAGGCCGAGCCAATCGATGACCCGCTCGCGACGCCCGCGCTTTAAAAGCCAATCCTGCACGTCGTGGTTCCCGGGGTCCGCTTCCACTGCCCATATGGCGCCGCCCTTTGGCGGGCTTGAGGCACGACTCAGTCGGTATCGTTGAACGAGGTTACTTATACATAAGGCCGGGTGGAGATGTTAAGGCACCTGGACCACGGCCGGTGGGGATGATCGCGCCAGAAATATGGGGCGCGGGCGCTAGATACCACTCTTTTCGGCCAGCGGGTCGTGGGTGACGAGGCCGAGGATCTCGTCGCTGGCGAAACTCAGTGACATCGCGCGCACCACGCCGGGGACGACGCCCACGTCATAGAGCTCGGCCACCTGCCCGTCGATGCGAAACCAATGCGCGACCGTGCCGCTGTCGAGGTCGATGACCTGCACCCCGCACCAGGGTTCGGAATCGGTCGCGGCGAGCTTGGCATCGAGGGACAGCCCCTCGAAACGCTGATAGCGCGGCTTCGACAGGCCGACGAAGGCGTAGCGCCCGTAAAAGGCCAAGCCACGCAGGAAGCCCGGGCAGAAGGCAATGGCGTGAAACTTCGAGGTGGCGGGACCGCCGCCGGGCTCGACCCAGCCGAGCTCGCCGGTGCCGGAGTTCAACACCCACAGCTTGCCGCCGTAGAGGCGCGGGGAGTGCGGCATGGAGAGGCCGCCGAGGATCACCTTGCCGGTTGCCACGTCGATGACGATGCCGCCGTCGGCGCGCCGGTCGCGCCAGCCGTCGATGGTGTCCGACTTGCTGACCGCGGTGACGTAGCGCGGCACACCGTCCTGCATGGCGAGGCCATTGAGGTGGCAGCGGTCCTCCTTGACGATCTTGGAGATGAACGGCGGCTTCCACAGGGGCGTGAAGCTGTGACGTTCGGACGTGGTGGCGAGGCAATTGTACAGCGTGTTGACGAAGACGATGCGGCCGTCGGCGAGCAGGCCGACGTCGTGCGTGTCGAGCTCGCCGGTGATGAAAGCCTCGCGCGGCACGTAGCACGCGTCGAAGGTATTGTTGATCTGCTGGCCGGGGTCGAGCACGTTGCGGAAGCGGAAGACCTGCAGCAGCGTGGCGAGCAGGATCGTGTCGCGATCGGCGACGCAGATGCCCATGGCCTTGCGGAAGAAGCGCTCGTCGACGATCAGCCCGCCGTTCACGTTCTGGCCGATGAGATAGAACTTGCCGGACTGATAGGAAGAGACGGCGAGGCCGATGCGGCTGGCGCCGAGAAACGCGGCGAAACCGGGCGACATGGAATAGGTGACGGGCGCGGGGGCGGCCTGTGTGGCCGCTTCTGTCTTTGGCTCGGGCTCGCCGGTGGCGGCGCCAGCCTCCCGCTGGGTCATAGGATCCTGATTCATGCGCGCTTTCGTAACCTGACCGCCGTTGGTAGCGGCTTTTCGGCGGCGGCTCACGCACAAATCGCGCGGTAAGGTTGCGGCTGAACGGCAACACTTGGCCTGTCACGGGCCGTCACGCGCCGCTGCAGCCTTCTGTTCCCTAACACCGTTCGCGACAGTGGGCCGATACTGCGTGGTTCGTCTCAGTTTTTGCGGGGGCGGGCGCCGAGTTTGCGCCCTCAAGTTTGTATGCGTACGCGCGCGTTTCGCCGTCAGTTGCTGCTGTCGACGACGCTGCTTGCGAGCGCGCTCACCGGCTATGGCCGCCGCGCCTGAGCCAAGGCCGCTGGCCCGGCCGGCCCTAGTCCACGCGCTCGCGCAAGGACTTCAGCGGCCGCTTTTCGACGGTGACGCGGTCGTAGAGCTTCTCGTAGTCGGTCCATTCGGTCTTACACAGCCGATCCAGCACGCGCGTGGCGAGACCGTAGTTGCTCGTATACCGCGAGTGGTGGAGCGAATGGTACGTGGTGCTCGCTAGCACCTGCCCGAGCCACTTGTTGTAAGTGTCCGGCCGAAACTCGAAGTTGGCATGACTGAACGAGTTTATGATCAGATAGCCCACGTACCAGGCGGCGATGCCGAAGAAATTGAGCGGTGCGACGAGATCGATGCCGGCGAGCATGCCGAGATAGCCAAGGTCGAAGAGCAGCTTCTCCGAAAACGAAAACGAGATCGCCGTGAACGGGCTGTTGATGTGACTCTTGTGATGCTCGACGTGGATCCAGTGCAATGGCTTCCAATGCATGAGCCGATGCGAAACATAGTGCCAGATTTCGGCCCACACGAACGCCAGCGCCAGCGTTACGACGAAGCTCAACCAAGTCCTGTTGGCGAAAAATCCAGCGTATAGGAAACCGGCGAGGATGACGGCGTGGATGGGTGTATGCAGCGAGTTCTTCAGCTCTCTGCGCAGCTGCTTGTCTTGAATGGGAATGTCATAGATCCTGCGATCGCAGATGGACCAATTGCCCTTGTAGGCCGCGTACCAAATGCCGGCCATGACGTGGCCCAGCGTGGCGATGAGGAGAAGCGAAAGAATCTCAGCCGTGCTCATGGTCCACCTGCGCCTTTCACCGCAGCACAAATCCGCTCAAGCGCGCGATCCTTCTTGCGTAACGGTCGATATCTAGCATGAGTGGGTAGGACCGGCCGTTCTCGCGATGCAGAAAAGCAGGCCCCGATTGGGCGAAGCCAAGCGTCGCATAGAACGGCCGCAGCGCCGGGATGCAATCGATATAGCAGTGCTTAACGGCGTATCGCTGCGCCATCTCAACGGCCGTCGACATCAGGCGGAAGCAGAACGGCCCGAGTCGGTGGCTCTTTTTGACGATAAACTTGGTGCATATCGCCGTCCCCTCGGGATGGTAGGGAGATTGCGCCATGCCATACAGGTCCTCGAGCAGGCCGAGCGGGCCGTCGTGCCTCAGGTTCATGCGCAGTGTGGCGACCGGGACCCCATTGTCCAGCGCCAGCAGGACGTGGCCGGTCTCGTCGAGGTCGTCGGCGATAATCCCTTTCCCCGCGTCGGCGAAGGGCGACGTTCGGCCCAGCTCGCCGCAATAGATTTGATAGCGGATCTGCTGGGCCGCATGCAGAAGCTCGGGCGTCTGACACAGCACGATCTCGACCGTGGCCGTCCCCTCGGCAGGTGCCTCGTCGGCGAGAAAAAGCAGGTTGTGGCTTTGGCGCCCGTCGGCGACCTCGGCAAGACGGCGGTAGAGCTCGACGGCCAGATCCGGCTGCAGGCGCTCGAGCTCACGCCATGCGCCGTTGTCTATATAGAGCGCACGCACGTCGGTTCTGGCGGTGACCGTCGCCGTCGCCGGTACGCCCGTGAGAAAGCCGATTTCGCCAATTGGCGCTCCGCGCCGGGCCGCGATCCTGAGAGAGGGCGCCAGCTTGCGCTCGATGCTGACCTCGACCTCGCCTTCGGTCAGCAGGTACATGTCGACGGACAGGAGACCTTTTGTCCTTAGCGCCGCGCCCGCTGGAAATGAGACCTCCCGGCAGTAAGCCTTCAGCGGCTCTGGATCCATGAACGGCGCGTGCGGAGGGCTCGGCTCGGTGCTCAATTCCCGACCTCGCAATCAAAAGAATTATGCCTTCCAAGAATATGCTCAGACGGACGGCTTGAACAGGTCGGCGTCCGAGGGAGCCGCTTGGCCCAGGGGATGCAGACAGTATCGGGCCAGGTGCTCTTGGGTGCGCTCGACGGAGCGGTACAACTGTCGCCAGAAAACTTATCCCCAGCGTGACGCTGCCGGGGTAGCTTACGGCTATAACCCCACAGTTGCGCCGGCGGCGGCCGGCCAACGAGGCGAACCTCCCACAAATCTCGAACGGATGGCCGGCGGCGCATGGCGTTGGACGCAGCGACTGAGGCCGCCATCAAGCTCGACTACGAGGAAAGCGATCTCACCCTCGACAGCGTCGGCAAGAAGTACGGCCGCTCGGGTGCCTGGGTATGCAAGCTCGCGAGATTGCGTGGGTGGAAGCGGCGGCGCGAAAGCGTTCCATCGGATTTGCCGCCGCGGCCGCGACGACCACGCAACGTCCGTTCGGTTATCGACCGACGCATGTGCAACATCATCAACAGAAAGCTCAAGCAGATGGAGACGGGCATGAAAACCGGCGAGCTCAGCTCGGCCGATCTCGACCGCGATGCCAAATGGGTGGGATCGATGCTCGGCGGCATGGGGAAGGTAAAGGCACCAGCGGAGAGGGACGAAGTGAGTAATCCGAACATAGCCAAAGCCGGTGCCGTCGATGAAGTGGAGCGACTTCAGCGCGAGATTATCGAGCGCTTTGAGCGCATCCAGCGCCGCCGGGAAGCTGCGCGAGGATCTGCGTGAGCTCAACGCGGCGCAGCTCGAAATCATTCTCGCCCATTGGCCGTTGTGGGCGCGGCTCGATCAACTGCCGCCGACTGTCGCGCGTAACGGCGAAGCTTGGCGCGTTTGGCTGATCCTCGGCGGGCGCGGCGCCGGCAAGACGCGGGCGGGCGCCGAATGGGTACGCGCCAAGGCGCTCGGTCGCTCGCTCAACGGTGCGCCGGCGGCGCACCGCATCGCCCTCGTCGGCGAGACATTGGGCGATGTGCGGCGCGTGATGATCGAGGGCATCTCCGGTCTGCTGGCCGTGCACCATGCCAGCGAGCGGCCACACTTCGAGCCCTCGAAGGGACAAATGATCTGGCCGTCCGGGGCCATGGCGCAAATGTTCTCGGCGGAGGATCCCGACAGCTTGCGCGGTCCGCAGTTCGACGCCGCCTGGTGCGACGAGGTTGCCAAGTGGCGGCATCCGGGGCGCACCTGGGACATGCTGCAATTCGCGCTGCGTCTGGGTAAGCAGCCGCAGATGGTGGCAACGACGACGCCGCGGGCGACGGCCTTCTTGAAGAAATTGATCGCCGACGCCGGCACCGTAGTGACGCGGGCGGCGACGGCCGACAACGCCGACAACCTGGCGCCGACGTTCGTTGCCGAGATGACGCGCCGCTACGCCGGCACGGCGCTGGGGCGGCAGGAGCTGTTCGGCGACATCGTCGACGACACCTCGGGCGCCCTGTGGCGGCGCGACTGGATCGAGGCGCATCGCGTGGCGGGGGCGCCGGAGCTGGCGGCCATCGTCGTCGCCGTCGATCCGCCGGTGACGGCGACGGCGGCGTCGGACGCCTGCGGCATCGTCGTGGCCGGCCTCGGACCCGACGGGCGCGCCTACGTCATCGCCGACCGCACCCTGCAGGGGCGCGAGCCGCAGGTGTGGGCGCGGGCGGTGATTGCCGCTTACGGCGATTTTCTCGCCGACCGCGTGGTCGCCGAGGTGAACCAGGGCGGCGACCTCGTCACGACGGTGCTGCGGCAGATCGATGCCAACGTGAGGGTGCGCACGGTGCGGGCGACGCGCGGCAAGTGGCTGCGCGCCGAGCCGGTGGCGGCGCTCTATGCCGAAGGGCGCGTGGCGCATGTGGGAACGTTCGAAGCGCTGGAAGATCAGATGTGCGCCTTCGGCGCCGATGGATTGTCGAAGGGGCGCTCGCCCGACCGGCTCGACGCGCTCGTCTGGGCGCTGACGGATCTGATGGTCGGCGCCGCCGGCCGCCCCGCGGTGCGAAGGCTGTGAGAAATGCTGCTTCTGCTCAAACCGTCATCCCGACGAAGGTCGGGATCCACGCAAGTCTCAATGAGCGCAACCGCGAAGTGACAGAGTCGCGCGCGGCTCGCTCATCAACGTTCTTCGCGAAGAGAGATCGCTGAAGCTGGCGTGGGTCCCGGCCTGCGCCGGGATGACGTTGGTGGATGGGAGTCGCCGGCGCAAATCAAAAAAGGAAACGCATGTCGCGCATCATCGACGCGGTGAGCCGGCTGTGGCCCGGCCGCGCCCAGCGATCCCATGCCCGCAGCGATGAGGCGAAAGCCAGCGCCGTGGGGCCGCTCATCGCCTGGGAGCCGCTCGGCCAGCCGGTGTGGAGCCCGCGCGATTATTCCGCCTTCGCGCGCGAAGGCTTCATGCAGAACGCCATCGTCTATCGCTCGGTGCGCATGATCGCAGAGGCCGCGGCGTCGGTGCCGCTGCTGCTCTATCGCGGGGAGGAGGAAATCGAGGCGCACGCGCTCATTGATCTCCTGGCGCGGCCATCACCCGACCATACCGGCGCCGACTTCCTCGAAGCCTGGTACGGGTTCCTGCTCGTTGCCGGCAACGCCTACGTGGAAGCCGTGGCGGTGAGCGGGCGGCTGCGCGAATTGCACGTGCTGCGCCCCGACCGCATGAAGGTGATCCCTGGGCCGGACGGCTGGCCGGAAGCGTTCGAGTACGCCGCCAACGGCACGAGCGTGCGCTTTGCCGAGGAGCCGCTGGCCGGCGTGCGCCCCATCCTGCACACGCGCCTGTTCCATCCCGACAACGATCACTACGGCATGAGCCCGATCGAGGCGGCGGCAACCGCCATCGACATCCACAACGCGGCGGGAAGCTGGAACAAGGCGCTGCTCGACAACTCGGCGCGGCCGTCGGGCGCTCTGGTCTATGCGGCCAAGAACGGCAACCTGACGGGCGAGCAGTTCACGCGGCTGCGCGCCGAGCTCGAGACGGCGTTTCAGGGCGCCCGCAACGCCGGGCGGCCGATGCTGCTGGAAGGCGGGCTCGACTGGAAGCCGCTGTCGCTGTCGCCGAAGGACATGGACTTCATCGCCGCCAAGCACGCCGCGGCGCGCGACATCGCCCTGGCGCTGGGGGTGCCACCCATGCTCTTGGGGATTCCGGGCGACAACACGTATTCAAATTATTCCGAAGCGCAGCGCGCGTTTTGGAGGAGCACGGTGCTGCCGCTGGTACAGCGCATGGCCAAGGCGTTCTCCGCCTGGTTGGGGCCGGCGTGGGGCGGCGGGCTCGATCTACGGCCCGACCTCGACCAGGTGGAAGGATTGAGCGCCGAGCGTGAGGCGCTGTGGGCGCGCATCGACAAGGTGAGCTTTCTCACCGTCGACGAGAAGCGCGCGGCCGTGGGTTATGGGGCCGCCCCGCGTGAAGAGGTGGAGCCCCAGCCCGCACCGGTGCCGGCGTTCGGCGGCGAGGAGCCTCCCTTTGGCGCCGGCGACTCCCCCGCGGGGAGCCGGCCGCCGGCGCACGTCGTCAAGTACAGCCCCAACCAGCCGCGCGTCGGCGCGGGAAATTCGGACGGTGGCCAATGGACGGATGGGAGCGGTGGTGGCGGCAGTTCGTCGGGCCGCGTACGCCGCGCCCAAACCGACCCCGGCACCCGGAATGATGCAGGCGAGGAGGAGACCCAAATTGCCCAGGCACGACGCGGGCGAGTTGGTCCAAGAGCGAGTGAGAATTGGGACGCGACACCCGCCCAGGAAGCACGACTTGCAGTTGCGAACGGGCGTGCACAGGACGCGATCGGCCGTGTGCGGGAACGAGATCCTGAGTGGCGTCCGACCCCAAGCATTGTTGAAACGGCAGAAGGCGCAATTGGGCGTGCGGAGGCGGAGGCCCGTGAGGCCGAATCTCACCTGCGCGAGTTGCTTCGCGATGCTATCCCGAACACGAATCCGGATTGGGGTATAAACCGGCTCAGCAAAGAGCTTCGCACTCAGGGCTACACTTTTGAAGGACCCGCCGCTGGTAGAGGTGGCATTTATCGCCGGGCCGAAACGGGCGAAGAGGTGCGAATTATGGAACGCCCGCCAAAGGGGTTTCGAACCGACAGCCTACAGAAGCATGTGAACGACTACTACTATAGATACCGGAAGTCTCGGGACCAGCGGTGGGGCCAGCCAACTACGATCCTGAACAAGGGCGAGGATAGGTGAAGACAAATGCGCGGGCATTCAGAGCTTGAAATGCGTATCCTCTCGGAGCTGGAGGAGTTTGGGCGCGAGAATATTCCGACACTCATCAACACGGTGACGGAGCCCTCCGGCGCAGATGCCGAGCGCGTGCAACTTCAGGAGGCGCTGCTGAGCCTGCTTGATGCAGGCCTCGTCAATGTGGCCGCAGCTGGCAACCCTAGCTCGCTCAAGGAAAATCTGTCGAAGGAAGACTCGGCGGCGGTTCTCGCGAATATCAATGATCACTTGGTATTCGATTCCGGTAGGGGTGTCTGGACGGGAGGCGCCGGGCTGTGGCCGGAGATCGTCGCCACAGACGCCGGGAAAGAGCAGGCGTGGGAGCTCCTGGACGAGCGCGGATACCAATGGTGGCGTCGCAACGTGTGAGCTAGCGTTGACACGGGGGGCAGCAATCGAGCGGGCCGTACGCGAGGCCAAGACGCCGACGCGGTCGGCGGTGAAGCGCTATCTGACCCATGTCGCAGAACATCAGCACGATGCCGAGGATCTGGATCGTGCTTGGCGGTCTGCGGCGCGAGACGCGCAATGGATACTCGATGGTGAGCTAAAGCAGTTGACCCTGGAGCTGCATGCAGCGTTCGCCAAAAGTCCGGCGCGGCAGCGCCGCGACAAGCGGCACGGCTGACGCAGTCACTTTCGCAAAATTCGGAGAACGATGCATGCTCGGGCACGACGTAGGCAGCTCACTACGCATGCGCGACGCTGCGCGCATGCACGAGGTGAAGTTCACCGCGCTCAACTTGAAGAGCGTCGACGTCGACGGCAGCTTCGAGGGCTACGCCAGCCTGTTCAACAAGGAAGACCTGGCCGGCGACGTGGTGGCGCCGGGCGCCTTCGCTGAGAGTATCGCAAAACGCGGCGTCGGCGGCATCAAGCTGCTGTTCCAACACGACGCCAACCAGCCGATCGGCGTGTGGACGGCGCTACGCGAGGACGCGCGCGGGCTCTACGCGCAAGGGCGCCTCATGCCGGAGGTGGCGAAGGCACGCGAGGTGCAGGCGCTGATGCGCGCCGGCGCGCTCGACGGCTTGTCGATCGGCTTTCGCACGGTGAAGGGCCGGCGCGATCGCGCCAGCGGCACGCGGCGGCTGGAGAAGGTCGACCTGTGGGAGATCTCGGTCGTCACCTTTCCGCTGCTGCCCGAGGCGCGCGTCGCCGCCATGAAATCGCGCCCCTTCGCCGAGGGGCTGCCGACCGAACGCGAATTCGAACGCTGGCTCACGCGGGATGCTGGGCTGACGCGAAGCGAGGCGCGCGCCGTGATGAGCGCGGGCTTCTTCGGCCTCAAGGCCCTGCGGGATGCGGGCCGGGGAACAAGCGAGGGAACAAGCGAGGAGACGGCGCTGGCGTCGCGCATCCGCGATGCGGCGCGCTCCTTGAGATGCAATCCGTGAAAAGAAAGGTTCAGCATGTCTGAGCACGACAATCTGGAAACGAAAGCGGGCGGCTCCGGCGTGGGTGCCGCCTTCGAGGACTTCATGCGCGCCTTCGAGGCGTTCAAGGAGACCAACGACGAGCGTCTTTATTCGCTCGAGCGGCGCGCGGCCGCCGACCCGCTGATCGAGGACAAGCTGACGCGTATCGATCGCGCGCTCGATGAGCACCGCCGCGTCGTCGACGATCTCGCCTTGAAGGCCGCGCGCCCGCAGATCGGCGGCTCGGCACCACGTTCCGGCGCTGCGCTCGCCCACAAGGCGGCGTTCGACTCCTATGTGAGAAAAGGTGAGCCGGGTGCGCTGCGCGACCTCGAGCGCAAGGCCCTGTCGGTCGGCTCCGATCCGGACGGCGGCTATCTCGTTCCCGACGAGACGGAGAAGACCGTCAACCGCGCGCTGAAGGCCATCTCGCCCATCCGCGCCATCGCCGGCATCCGCCAGGTGTCGGGCTCGGTCTACAAGCGGCCGTTCTCGGTGGCCGGTCCGGCGACGGGCTGGGTGGCGGAGACGGCATCGCGTCCGCAGACCAACGCGCCGACGCTGGATGAGCTGTCCTTCCCGACGACCGAGCTCTACGCCATGCCGGCGGCGACCTCGAGCCTGTTGGACGAAAGCGCCGTCAACATCGACGAGTGGCTGGCGGAGGAGGTGCGCATCGCCTTCGCCGAGCAGGAGGGTACGGCCTTCGTCTCCGGCAACGGCACCAACAAGCCGAAGGGCTTTCTCGCCTACACGACGGTCGCCAATGCGTCGTGGTCGTGGGGCAACCTCGGCTTCATTGCCACCGGCACCGACGGCCTCTTTCCGGCATCCGATCCGGCCGACAAGCTCATCGACCTCATCTATGCGCTGAAGGCGCCGTACCGCGCCAACGCGCACTTCGTCATGAACCGGTCGACGCAGTCGGTCGTCCGCAAGATGAAGGACGGCGACGACAACTACCTGTGGCAACCTTCGGGCAAGCCGGGTGAAGCGTCGACGCTGATGGGCTTTCCGGTGGCGGAATCGGAGGACATGCCGGACATGGCCGCCGACAGCCTCAGCGTCGCCTTCGGCGATTTCCGCCGCGGCTATCTGATCGTCGACCGCGTCGGCATCCGCGTCTTGCGCGATCCGTACTCGGCCAAGCCGTACGTGCTGTTCTACACGACCAAGCGTGTCGGCGGCGGCGTGCAGGACTTCGAGGCGATCAAGCTGCTGAAGTTCGCTGATTAGCGCTCACGCCGCTGTTCCTCGCGCTTCGCGGCTCGGGCGCCTCCGCGGGGGCGGCGCACTTGGGCCGGTTCGCCTTGCTCCCGGGCTGCTGGGCAGCCGAAGTCGGGATGATCCGCGTGGCGCTCTCACACCTCGCCCTCCCCCCTTGTGGGGCAGGGTCGGGGAGGGGGTATCCACGACATCCCCGTTTTGCACCACCCCCACCCCGACCCTCCCCCTTCAAGGGGGAGGGAGAAGTGAGGTTGCCAGTTAGCTTCGCGGAGCCCCTCCCGCCGCGAAGCTATCGCGGGACCGCCGTTCCCCCGGCGGCGGTCCCGCACCCGTTTTCTTGCGCTCACGCTGGCTGATCCGCGCAATTGCGCGGGCCAGCTCCGCGGGGACGGCGCACTTGCGCCGGGTCGCTTTACTCCCCGGCTGCTGCGCAGCCGAAACGAGACTCCCTTCAACATAGGCAGAACCGACATGGCCCTCGTGCTGACGAGCGGTCCCGCCCTGGAGCCGGTGACGGTGGCCGAGGCGAAGGCCCAT
>CAZOOS010000047.1:0-16199 GCA_964581475.1 uncultured Hyphomicrobium sp. | reverse complement strand
ACGTCGGCGCCCTTGGTGAAGATGCCGCCGCCGAGACGGGCGAAGATGGAGATCAGCGAGGCGCCGAAGCCGAGCGCCACGAGCGCGTCGGTCACCGTGCGGTCGCTAAAGGCATAGCCGAGCCCGCCGGTGAGGAAGAGGAAGTACCCGGCAACGCCGAGCAGCGCCATGCCCGCCACCAGCATGCCCGTCACCGCGCCCGACTTGAAAGCGATGTCAAGGCCGCGGGCGAGCGAGTGGGTGGCGGCCTGCGCCGTGCGCACGTTGGCGCGCACCGAAACGTTCATGCCCACGTAGCCGGCAAGCCCCGAGAGCACCGCGCCGATGAGAAAGCCGATGGCGACGAGATAGCCGAGGAGGATCCAGGCAAGGACAAAGATCACGGCGCCGACGATGGCGATCGTCGTATACTGGCGGTTGAGATAGGCCTGTGCGCCTTCGCGGATGGCGCCGGCGATCTCCTGCATGCGCGCGTTGCCCGCGTCAGCGCTCATCACCGATCGGATCGTGTACGCCGAATAGGCGAGCGCCAACACGCCGCAAGCGACGATCCCCCACAGTACTTCCGTCATTTTTCGTGATCCCCTTTGGCGCCCTGAAAACTTGAACGCGGTCCAGACCGGCGACACGGGCGTGCCGGCGGTTTCGCTCTAAACGGCGATTCGCGGGCGGACCATGCCAAAAGTGTGCGCCAGTTGCAACATGGCCTGCAAACGGCGGCCGGACCGGCCAAAGGCGCGAAAGCCCATGAAAAAAAAGGGCGCCAGCGAGGGGGCCTTCTTCAGTCGGACTAATTTCCTACCGCCAGCCGGACGGTATCCGCGATCATGATGGCGGCGGGAGGCGCCCGCCCGCCTTCGCCACGACGGCGAGGTCGACGCGTGTGCCGGTTTCTTCACCAGAGCCCGGCCTCGGTTGCCGTCGAGGCAGGCATATGACCGCCGATAGGTACAAACACGCTGCGGCGATTCATACGAGATCGAATTTCATGAGTTGCTCGCGGGTTTCCGTGTGCTAGGGACTCCACTCCATCGGGCACGCCCGATCTCTTGGTTGGACTTGTACCTCACACGGGGGCCTACGCCGTGTCACACGTTCAGGTTCAAATCGAAGTCGCCGTGCGATGACGGGCGCCGATCCTAGTGGTCGCGGCCCTCTGTGGGTCGAGTTTACCCGCGCCCAGGGCGGCCAAGCGATCAATCACCTGGCACGCTCTTTTCATCTGCCACGCCCCAAGGCGAAAGCGGCGATCCTCAGCATGCTCGGTGCGCTGACCCAGCGCTTCGACGAGCAGACGGTGTCGCGCGGGACCCTGGCGCGTCTCATCGAGTTGCTCGGCAAGAACGACTACGAGCAAGTGCTGGAGACGCCGGCGCTCATGGGAGCCACCTCGACGCAGGTGATCGGCAACGACGCCCTCACGGCGCTTGCCGGCCGCGAGGAGAGCAGCCGCATCGCCTCGCGCGCGGCCACCACCGCCGGCATCAGCGAGATGATCGCCGAGTATTTGCTCCCCGTCGTCGCCGCCATGTTCATGGGTGCGCTATCGGCCAAGACCCGCTCGAGTCTCTATGTACTGATGCGCGGGCCGGGCGGAGAGGCGCTCGACCCACAAGCCCAGCCGAGCGCGCCCGTGCTGCAATTTCCTATCGGGCGCGGCAGCAGCGGCTTCTTCAGCGGCACCGGCGGCGGCTCTGCCGTCGGTCACGACCCGGCTCGCGAGACGATGTATCTGGACTTTGCAGCGCGCATCCGCGCCGGCGCCGCCCCCGGCGGCCCCGATCCCCTCGACGCGACCCGCCGCGCCATGGCCGTCGGGCTCGGCGTGCGCGCGCGGCATGCGCCATGGTTCGCGCGGCTGCAGAAATGGGGCTCGAAAACACTCAGGACCGTCAGCCTGCAGACGCAGGAACGGCTGCGCGCGCTGCGCAGCCGCCGTCGGGATGGCGATTGAAACCACTCAGCCTACCTGCACGGCCGCGCCTCGGCGTCGCAGCTCCAGCCTGCCGATCCGCGCGAGCAACCCAACTTCTTCGAGGCGGCGCGGCCGAAGCGCGCCCATGCGCGTCCGTATTCCAGGTCAGTGAAATCCTGCCAGGAAGCGATGGCGGAGCGTTGCGCCGCGGCCTTGGTCGCATAGGAGCCGCCGCTGCTGCCGTAGTGCCAATGATCCGACATGCACAACCTGCCTCCCTCGCGGCGCAGCGCATGCATGCCGGCAAGGCCAGTGTCCTGCGCGCTTGCCGGAATGGCAGACGCCGCGACGGCGGTCGCCGCAAGCAGCAAAGCGAGCCTTGATTTGGGCAACATCTCCCACCCCCCAGTGCGGATTCTTGGCAAATCAGTTGCGGGGACACTGCCAGATTCCGCTTGCGTTCTCGATAGCTGCAGCACGCAAGCGAGAAAAAATTGCCGGTGCCAGCGGCAATCGGGTCACACGGCTGACGCCGGTCAGAGCAGCGGTTCTTCGTAGATTCGCTGGCCTTCCGACAGGAGGCCCTTGATGGCGGCGTTGCCGTCGTCGTCGATGGCGATGACCGCCGATATCTTTTTGTCGCCGACCATCGTCTCCAGCTCGCGGCCGGTCCCCTCCGGCACGAAGAAGCTCTCGATGCCATAGTGCAGGCCAACGATGGTTGCGTCTTGCGGCTTATCGTTGGGCGGTTGGCTGATGTAGTCGACGCGGCCCTTGATGACGACCTCGTCGGGTTGCGGCATGGTCGGCGGCTCGTTGGCGCCGCCGACGACCTGCCAGTTGTCGCCATCCGGCTTTTTCTTGAGCGTGAGATAATAGGGCGCCTTCAGCTGCGGCGGGGTCGCGCCGGCCGGCAAAGTAAAGCGCGAGATGTCGTAGCCGAGGATGACGTAGTCACCGCGGAACAGGCTGCGCGGATCGACCGGGATGACCTCGAGCACGACCTCGCGCCCGTTCGACAAGAGCGAGGTGCGATCCCAGATCATCCAGCCGAGCACGGCGGCCTGCCCGAGGGCGACCACGGCGACGGCGATCCACAGGTTGCGGCGCGTGGCAATGATCATGGCGCGGCCTCCATGCTGGGTTGCACGCGCGCGTGCAACCGGTAGGCGACGATCGAGAGCAGGATGACCAGCACGCCGGCCGACAGGAAGAACAGCGACGATCCCATCAGCGTGCCGACGGTCTTGAAGTAGACCCCGAGCACCTCGATGGAGAAGCCCGCGTAGCCGAGCCACAGCAGCGCCGGGCTGCCCATCTTGAGGCCGAGGCCGACGCCACCGAGGACGAGTGCCAGCGCCAGCACGGCCAGGAGGATGAAGGAGTCGAGCGGCATCTCTTCGATGAATTGCAGGGCGAAAAGGCCGGCAAAGGCGATGGCCATGCCGTAGGCGATGGCCGGGATCGACCAGGCATCGAGGCGTTGGTCGGCCAGCGGCGCCGCGACGCCAGCGGCGGCGATCAGCAGTCCGATACCGACGACGATGCCATGTCCATGACCGTCGAACAGCAGATAGCCGAGGCTGATGATCCACGCCGACATGGCCACCGCGGCGAGATGCAGCCCGCCCACCCAGCGTTGCCAGGCGATGGCGGCGGTCACTGCGCCCCAGCCGAGCAGGAACGCCCAATGCACTTCGCCGCGCCCGTCGCTCGTCTCCCAACCGCTCCACAGGCAAACGAGCAGCATGGCGAGCGCCAACGCCGGATTAGATTGCAGGAGGAGGCCGGCGGCAAGCGCGCCGAGCGCCCAGGTGAGCACCGCGTCGGGCGGATGCCCCTCCATATGGAACATCTGCGCAATGAGCATGATGCCGGCACCGAAGATGGCGACGCCGGCAAGGATGGCCGCGTGCGCGAAGGTGGGGTGCTTGCGCTCGAACAGCGCCCCGGCGAGGCCGTAGGCGCCGAACAGGCCGCCGAAGATCAAGGCGAGCCGGAACAGCCTCGGCATCTCGTTCCAATGCGCGGCAACGAAGCTCATGGCACCGAAACCGATGAGCACCGCACCGAGAATGCCGAGCGCAGAGGCGAGGTCGAGCTTGGAGGAATGCCCGGCGATGTCGCGGCGGATGGCGGCTTCGCTGTCGGTGTTGATCCAGCCGGCCTCGCGCCAGCGTACGAGGTCGCGGTCGAGACGCTTGGCATAGCGTGACATGCATTGTCCCCGTCTGCTTAGTCCGCCGGCGACGATATTCTGCCGGCGGGGCCAAAACAATGTCGCGATTGAGCCCGCGTGGCGGCCGCCGGCATTAAGGTTGCCCGCGTTGAGCGCGGCGGGTTTTTCCCCTAGCGTGCGCGGCCATGCAGCAACCAAAGCCCATCCACGTCATCGGCGGCGGCCTCGCCGGCTCGGAAGCGGCTTGGCAGATCGCCGGTGCCGGCGTTCCCGTGGTGCTGCACGAGATGCGGCCCGTGAAGATGACGGACGCCCACAAGACCGATGGGCTGGCCGAGCTCGTCTGCTCCAATTCGTTCCGCTCCGACGACTGGGAGACGAACGCCGTCGGCCTGCTGCACGAGGAGATGCGCCGTGCCGGCTCGCTCATTCTTTCCGCCGGCGACCGCCACGCGCTTCCCGCCGGCGGCGCCCTTGCGGTCGATCGCGACAACTTCTCCGCCGAGGTGACGCAGCGGCTGCAAGCGCATCCCCTCGTCAGCATCGCGCGCGACGAGATCGCCGGCCTGCCGCCCGCCGAGTGGGACAGCGTCATCATCGCGACCGGCCCGCTCACCTCGCCGGCCTTGAGCGAAGCGGTGCGCACCATCACCGGCGAAGGCGACCTTGCCTTCTTCGATGCCATCGCTCCCGTCATCCATCGCGAGTCGATCGACACGTCCATCGCCTGGTTCCAGTCGCGCTACAACAAGGCGGGGCCGGCCGGCACCGGCGCCGACTATCTCAACTGCCCGATGACGCACGGGGAGTACGATGCCTTCGTCGATGCACTGCTCGCCGGTGACAAGACAACGTTCAAGGAGTGGGAAGCCTCCACGCCCTACTTCGACGGCTGCCTGCCGATCGAGGTGATGGCCGAGCGCGGACGCGATACCCTGCGCTACGGGCCGATGAAACCGGTGGGGCTCGATGATCCGCGCACCGGCCGCTGGCCCTACGCCGTGGTGCAGTTGCGCCAGGACAACGCGCTCGGCTCGCTGTGGAACATGGTCGGCTTCCAGACCAAGCTGAAGCACGCCGAACAAGTGCGTATCTTCCGCATGATCCCCGGCCTCGCCGAAGCCGAGTTCGCCCGCCTCGGCGGCCTGCACCGCAACACCTTCATCAATAGCCCCAAGCTTCTCGACGCTTCGCTGCGCCTGAAAGCCATGCCGCGCCTGCGCTTTGCCGGGCAGATCACCGGCGTCGAAGGCTACGTCGAGAGCGCGGCGATCGGCCTGCTGGCGGGGCGCTTCGCTGCCGCCGAGCGGCTCGGGCGCACGCTCGTGGCACCACCGCCAACGACAGCGCTCGGGGCCCTGCTCGGGCACATCACCGGCGGGCACCTTAGCGTTGAGGAGGCCGACGGCGAAGCGCGCGGGGGTTCGTTCCAACCGATGAACATCAACTACGGGCTGCTGCCGGACATCGACGCCCCGGCGCAGGACGCCGACGGCAAGCGTCTCAAGGGCAAGGACAAGGGCCGCGCCAAAAAGCGCGCCATGTCGGTGCGCGCCCTCGCCGACGTCGATCGCTGGCTCGCGACCAAGGCCATGCCCGCGGCGGCCGAGTAGAGCTTATTGCAGGCCGATCGCCTCGGTCGGCGGCGCCAAGCCCGCCGCCGGCAGCGGTTGCTCCGGCCCCTGTCCGTACTTCGCCAACACGCCGCGTGCTTTGTGCACGACGGCGTCGGCAATGGCCGCTTGCCCCTCGGCGGTCGGATGAAAGGCACCGGAGTACGTCGCGGCGAGCACGAGTTGGAACCAGGCGAAAGTGTCGAGCTTCAACACCTTCTGCAGCAGCGAGGTGGCGACATGGAAGTTGCCGGTCATGAACGCGTCGTTGGGCGTGCGGAACCAGCGTTGGCGTGAGGCATACGCCTTGAAGTCGGCCGGGTTGTAGGGCCGCCAGCCGTCCGCCGTCTTGCGCGGCAGGCGCAGGTCGTCGGCAATGTCGGCGCCGTCATACGTCGTGCCGGCGCACAGACCACGGCCGGCAAAGTCGCGCCGGTGGCCGTCGACGAACGTCCACTGGTAGTGCGCGGCGGCTTCGCTCATGGCGGTGTTGAGCTTGTCGGCGATCCACGTGCCGATGCGGGCCTTCTGCTCGCTCAAGGCAAAGTCGGGCAGCACGTCCATGCCGGCAACGCCGTCAGGGCAAATGCTGGTGCCGTCGCCCTGCAATGCCAGGCCCGGGTAGGCTGTGAGCAGCACCCGGTCGGACTGTTCCCAGGGGATGTGCAGCAGATAGTGCATGGCGCGGTTGAGCGACTTGTAGCGCAGAATCAGGGCTTCGAGGCCGAGGCTTGCATCATCGAGGCTGTGCACCTGGCCGAACCAGCCGCCCAGCTTGCGCAGAGTCGATTCATCGGCGAGCACCGAGTTGGCGAGCAGTCGCGAGAAGCCGACGTCGTTGCCGCCGACGGACACGAACATCAGATCGATCTTGCGCGCGTTGATCGGGTCGCACTTGCGCAGGACGAGACCACCCTGCAGCTCCGGGATCGTCCCGTCCATGTGGTAGGCTTCGGGCAGATCCTGCAGCGGCGCTTCGTGCTCGTCGCACTGCGCCGAGGCGATGGCGGAGATTTGCGACCGGTCGGTCGGATTGGGCACCCACTCGTTGCCGGCGTACTGCAGGAAGAGGCCGAAGGTCACCTCAGAGCCCGAGCAGGCGACGCCGACATACGTGACGGCACGATGATCGTCCTCCAAGCCGAGCTGCAAGGCCGCGCGCAGCTGATGCGAATAGAGCGAGCGGTGGCAGCCCTGGTCCGTCCAGCGTGCGTTCTCCTGGATGAAGGACTTGTCGCCGATCTGTTTCCACGGGCCGATGCGCGCCGGGTATCCGGTGAGATCCCTGTCGGCCGAGCGCGTGCCGTAGTCGGCACTGCGGTCGCGCGAGAAGCGCACCGGCACGTCGGGGTTGCCCTCGCCGGAGGCGAAGCTGTCGCCCATGCCGACGACGAGCAGATCCTTGACGGCGACCTTCTCGGTCGCCACCTCGCGGCCGCCGATCTCGACGCTGACCGCCGAGCCGGCGGGGTAGGGAATGTCGAAGTGCGCCGCATCGCTGCACGGCTGCGTGACAACCTCGCCGCGTAGCGCCCCGCCGAGCGGCGCCGTCAGCCATGTGCAACTCAAGCCGGCGGCCTCATCGATGCCATCGATCTTCAGGGTGACGCGGTGCGACTTCGGATTGATGTAGCTAGCGCCGTCCTTGCAGGCGAAGCGGTTGTTGCGCGCGTCCCAACATGTGTCGCGGAACATCGTCTCCGCCCAACCATCCTCGTGGCGGGCGCTAAGTGCCTGCTCGGCAGCGAGGATCGGATGCTGCAATTGATCCTCGGGCGGCAGCGCCAGGAAGGTCGCGCGGTGCACCTCGGTGTCGGCGGCATCGGAGAAGAAGCGGAACGAGTTCTCGACGCGCCAGGTGATCTTAGGAACTGGCAGCGGCGCCACCTGCGCCAGGGCCGGCGACCCGAGCGCTCCGATCATGACGAGCAGTGCCAGCCAGCGGCCTGCCGTGCGCAACATTCGCTCTCCTCCGCTCGCCACCCGCCATCTCGCGGGGCTAAACCCGCCCGAGCGCGCTCGCCTTCAACAGTCGCCACACGCGGGTGAGCGCAGAAATGTCCGCCCGTTGGTCGGCGACATGGGAGCCAAGGTCTTCCAGAGCCGCCAAATAGGGCTCCAAGAGGGCGAGCGGCAATATCGCGGGCAGGATGGTTGCCGGCGCGGCCGTGGCGAGTTGGCGCGCCCGCGCCAGCTCGGCCCCGGCTTGCTGTAGCAACGGCGGCACCAGCACAGCCACGTCTGCGTCGCCGAACGGGTTGCGGCCCTTGGTGACGAGACCCGGCAGCGCGCGCAGAATTTGCACGCGCCCCTCCGCTTGTCCGGCCGCGTACAGCAGCGGATGCGTCAAGGGGGTGGCGCAGCCGGCAATCTGCGCAGCGAGCAGAAGCATCGTCCCCTGGGTCGCCGCGGCGTGTGCGTCGACCGCCGCCCCCGTCGTCAAAGCGCCGGCCTCCAGCTCCGTTCCGTAGGCGTCTATCATCGCGACCAGCTTGTCGACGGGCAGCGCCTGCGCGCGCACCACATCGCGCATGGCGTCGGCCACCGGATTGCCGGTCGCCGTATCGGCCGGCACTGCCAGTGCGTCGCGCCACCATTGCAGCCGGATGTCGCCGACGCCCGGTTCGCGCACGGTGAGAGGGATGCGCGCGATCTCGCCATGGAACGCCGCCAGCGCCATGAGCCCGTCGCGGGCGTGCGCCGGCGCCAACAGCGCCGCCAGGTAACGGTCATAGTCGAGCTCGCGCGCCGCCGCGCGCACCGCCTCGCCCATTCCTCGCTCATACGCCGCGGTCATCTGCTCACTCTCACGGACGCGAACTCAATCGACAGCGATGAGACCGGCGCCGAAATCGCGCCCCTCGGCCAGCAGCACATTATACGTGCGCGCCGCGGCACCCGTGCTCATCGGCTCGCACCCGATGCCGGCATCGGCGAACAACTTGCGGATCGCTGCGGGTGGCATGTGGTGCTTACGTCCGGTGCCTAGCAGCACGAAGGCGGGCCGCTGCAGCTCGGCAAGAAACAAGGCGCAACGCTCGGGCGTCAACTCATCGAGCGCGCCGACGTCCCAGCCGTAGATGCCGCGCGGCACGATGAGCAGCGAGCCGCGGTGGCTCATGTCGGCGAAGCGAAAGCCGCCGTTGCCATAGGCGTCGATCGGAGCGCGTCCGGGATAATAGCCGGGAGCGGGAGCCGAAGGCATGGCTCGTATTCCGCGCCGCGGCTACCTGCGGCGCGCGGCAGCCTTGGCGCGGTCGGCCCCTGCCGTGCTGGCGGGAGCGATGACCGGCGCCGCCTCCTTCGCCTTGGCCACGCTGAAGGCGTCGCGCTTCACGCCGAGATAGCCGAGCAGCGGCGCAGCGATAAAGATCGACGAATAGGTGCCGATCAGGATGCCGAACAGCATGGCGAAGCTGAAAAGGCGCAGCACCTCGCCGCCGAAGATGAGCAGCGCCGTGATGCCGGCGATGGCGGTCACGCCGGTGAGGATGGTGCGCGACAGCGTCTCGTTGATGGAGATGTTGAGCAGCTCGTTCAGGTCCATACGCTTGAACTTGCGCAAATTCTCTCGAATGCGGTCGGACACGACGACGGAATCGTTCACCGAGTAGCCGAGAATCGTGAGCAGCGCGGCGACGATGGACAGGTCGAAGTCGAGCTGAAACAGCGAGAAGATGCCGACCGTCACCATGACGTCGTGCAGCAATGCCAAGACGCAGCCGACGGCGAACTGCCATTCGAAGCGGAACCAGACGTAGATCGAAATGGCGACCAGCGATGCCAGCACGGCGATGATGCCGGTGCGCCGCAGCTCGGCCGAAACAACCGGTCCCACCACCTCGATGCGCCGCTGCGTGTACTGTGGCCCCAGCGTGTCGACGACCTTCTTCATCGCCACCTGCTGCTCGGCATCGCCGCCCGGCTGCTCCTCGATGCGGATCAGCACGTCCGTATCAGCGCCGAAGCTTTGGATCTGCACGTCGCCGAGGCCCAGGCCGCTGAGCTTCTCGCGTATGTCTCCGAGATCGGCGGGACCGCCTTTGTGCTGCACCTCGATCAGCGAGCCGCCCTTGAAGTCGACGCCGTAGTTGAGGCCGCGCGTGAAGTAGAGGCCGAGCGATACCGCTATGGCGATGATCGACAGCGTCAGGCAGAGGCCTTTGAAGCGCATGAAGGGCAGCCGCAGATTATGCGGGAAGAAGTCGAAGCCCTTGAAGTCGGGAACGGGGAAGAACATCGCTTGCCTCTCTAAACCGGCACTTCAAGGACGCGGCCCTTGCTCTTGGCACTCTTCAGCCACAGCACGACCAGCAGGCGTGTCACGGTAACGGCAGCAAACACCGACGTAAGAATGCCGATGGTCAGCGTCACGGCGAAGCCGCGGATCGGCCCGGAGCCGAGCCAGAACATGATTACCGCGGCGGCCAGCGTCGTCAGCTGGCTGTCGAAGATGGTGATGAACGCGCGCTGGAAGCCCTGCTCGATGGCCGCGATCGGCGATTTGCCGTTGCGCAGCTCCTCGCGGATGCGCTCGTAGATAAGGACGTTGGCGTCCACCGCCATGCCGATGGTCAGCACGAAGCCGGCGATGCCGGGCAGCGTCAGCGTGGTACCGATAACGGTCATTAGCGCGATGATGAGGAAGCCGTGCACCAAGAGGCCGACGACGGCGAAGACGCCGAAGGTGCCGTAGGCGACGATGGTCAGGATGGCGGTGGCAAGGCAGCCGACGAGGCCGGCGAGCTTGCCGGCTTCGATGGAGTCGGCGCCGAGCGAGGGGCCGACGGTGCGCTCCTCGACGATGGTCAGCTTGGTGGGCAGCGAGCCGGAACGGAGCTGCACGGCCAGCGTGTTGGCCGTCTCCACGGTGAAGCTGCCGGAGATTTGGCCGGAGCCGCCGAGGATGGGCTCGCGGATGTTGGGCGCCGACAGCACCTTGTTGTCGAGCACGATGGCGAATGGCGAGCCGACGTTGTCCTTCGTGTAGCTGCCAAACTTGCGGGCGCCGGACTGGTTGAAGCGGAAGGAGATGATCGGCTCGTTGGTGCGCGAGTCAAAGCCGGGCTGCGCGTCGACCAGATCCTCGCCGGAAACGATCGGGCTTTCCTGCAGCACGTAGCTGCGGTCCGGCGACTCGACCGACGGGTACACCTTGTAGCCGACCGGCACGCGCGTCTGCTTGGCTTCTTCCGCCGAAATATCGGGATGCACGGCGTGGAAGGTGAGCTTCGCCGTCTGGCCGATGAGATCCTTGAGCTGCTTGGTGTCCTGCAGGCCGGGGAACTGCACCAGGATGCGGTCGTTGCCCTGGCGCACGACGGTCGATTCCGCCGTGCCCATGGCGTTGACGCGGCGGTTGACGGTTTCGATGGCGGCGCTGGAGGCGCTGGCGATGCGGTGCTGCATGCCCTGCTGGGTCGGCGCCAGCGTGATCGTGTCGGCGCCCGAGCTTTCCACCGTGAGGTCGTTGCCGCCGGAGCCGAGGATGGCGTTGCCGATCGGCTGGATCAGCTTCTTGAGGGCGGCAGTCGCCTTCTCGAGATCTTCCGGCTTGGTGACCTTCACTTGCACCGAGTTGCCGACAATGCCGAGACCGGTGAAGCCGATCTTGGCTTCACGCAACGTCTTGCGGGTGTCGTCGCGCAGGGTGTTGAGCCAGTCCTTCTCCAACTCCTTGGTGTCCATGGCGAGCAGCAGATGCGCACCACCGCGCAGATCGAGACCCAGCGGAAGCTGCTTGTGCGGCAGCCAGCCCGGCCAACTTTCGACCGTCTCCTTGGAGAAGAAGTTCGGCATCGTGAAGATCACGCCTGCGAGACAGGTCAGGACAATGGCGATGATCTTCCAACGTTCGAAGTGCAGCATCTGTCGACCGATCTCGTTTGCGGTTTCGCCGATGAGCGCTCAGGCGCGCCTCACGTCGTCTCTTTTGCCGCTTCGCCCTTGCCGCGAACATCCATCAGCGTCGACTTCAAGACGCGGACGCGCATGGTGTCGGACAGCTCCACCTCGACCTCGTCGGAGGTGTCGGAGGCTTTCGTCACCTTGCCGATGAATCCGCCCGAAGTGATGACGGTGTCCCCCCGGCGCACCTGATTGACCAGCTCGCGGTGCGCCTTGGCGCGCGACTGCTGCGGCCGGATGACGAGGAAATAGAAAATGAGCACCATCGCCAGCATCGGGATCAACAGCCCCGTGAACGGGTCGCTGCCGCCGCCCGGCACCTGGGCATACGCTGGTGAAATGAACATGCTTCCGTCCCCTTGCGGATGTGGCAACAGCCGGCCGAGCCTGCGCGAGCGCAGCTTGCTGCATCTGCTCTGCTTGAAAGTGCCGCGACTATAGTAGTCGACAGCGCCTTTGCAACAGCCAGGCCAATGGTGCGCCGCCACACAATTCGTGTGACTTCGCGCTGTCGGCGCTATAGAAGCAGCCGCCCTGTTCCGGCAAGTAAAAAGCGCTTTTTCGGCCGAAAATTACGAGACGGGATGATGAACGACGAAGCCGCCCTCATGCAGCGCCTGGAACGCCTCGCCGCGGCGCTCGAGCGGCTGGCGCCGCCGACGCCTCTGAAAGCTGATTTCGAGGGGGCCGACGCTTTCGTCTGGCACGCCGAGGCCGAGCGCTTCGAGCCGGTCGCACACGTCAATCGCGTGCCGCTCAAGCTGTTAAAGGGCATCGAGCACATCGCGGCGCAGCTCGCCGAGAACACCGAGCGCTTCGCCCGCCGCCTGCCGGCCAACAACGCACTGCTGTGGGGAGCCCGCGGCATGGGCAAATCCTCGCTGGTGAAGGCGGTGCACGCCGACGTGCGTGGCCGCCTCGGCAAGGAGCTGCGCGCCGCCGGCGCCGATCTGAAGCTGATCGAGATCCATCGCGAGGACATCGGCTCGCTGCCGTGCTGCCTCGCCGCCATGCGTGCCAGTCCGCACCGCTTCATCGTCTTTTGCGACGATCTTTCCTTCGACAAGGACGACACCAGCTACAAATCGCTGAAGGCGGTGCTCGAAGGCGGCATTCAGGGGCGCCCGGAGAACGTCATCTTCTATGCGACCTCGAACCGCCGTCACCTGATGCCGCGCGACATGGTCGAGAACGAGCGCTCTACCGCCATCAACCCGTCGGAGGCGGTCGAGGAGAAGGTCTCGCTGTCGGACCGCTTCGGCCTGTGGCTCGGCTTCCACAACTGCAGCCAGGAGCAGTATCTCGACATGGTGCGCAGCTACGCGGCGCATCACAAGCTGAAGCTTGCCGACGACGAGCTGGTGCGTAACGCGCTCGAGTGGAGCATCACGCGCGGCGCCCGCTCCGGCCGTGTTGCCTGGCAGTTTACCCAGCATCTCGCCGGCAAGCTCGGCAAGCGTCTGGACTCTTAGCCGCCAGCTTGACACCTCGGGCAGGAACCGTTTGCGTGAACCGCTCGGTAAGAAAGGGAACATCACCTCATGCGCACGACCATCGCCAGCGCCTCGGCCTGCTTCATCGTCGCGCTGTTCGGCGCCGGCGCCGCGCGCGCCGCCAACCCGCCGTTCGTCGGCACGTGGTCGCTCGATCCCAACTATTGCAGCACCGGACAGGACGACCAGAACGCGCCGCTGGTCATCGCCAAGGATCGCTACGACCAGCACGAGAGCCACTGCACGTTCAAGTCGGTCGAAGGCAAGGACAGCGACTGGAAGATCACGTCCGATTGCACCGTCGAAGGCAGCGCTATGCCCTACGACTTCACGCTGACGGTATCGGGCGACACGCTGACCTTCACCGATAGCGGCGGCGGTCGCGACTTCCTGCGCTGCAAATAGGCCGCTAGGCGGACGCCTGGCAACTGCGGCGCAGCCAGGCGATGAGTTCGATGAGCACCCACACGATGACGATGGCGAATACGGCCGGCATGGTGGCGAACAGGAAGTAGCCCATCATGCCGAGCGTCAGCAGCGCGTGACTGATGTCGCGACCGCCGACGACGCAGGGATGCACCGAGGCAAGGTCGAGCTTGCAGCCGTTGACCTGGGCGATGAACTCGGCCACCGCCATGCTGAGCAGCGGCGCCAGGCAGACCAGCAGCAGCACCGCCATCACGGCGCGAAATGCTCGCATCTGCATTCTCCCCATTCCAACGACGCGCACCAAGGCCCCAATCGTAACCCAGGAAGCATTTGCGCTAAATCCGCACAACCCGGCTTACCGGCCTTTTTCATTTGCGTGCTTGGGTCGGCCGGCGTCAGCAGCCGAGGGTCGTCATGGTGCACAAGACAGAGAAGTGGTCGAAAGAGGTGACGGAGCACGATCACCCCTATGCGCTGCCTCCGGGCATTTTCAAATCGGCGGATCCGGATGTGATCGCCGCGGCCCTGCAGCATTCGGCCGAGGACCCCAAGCGCGGGTCGGACGATGCGTATCGCACCGCCATGTCGATGCTCGACTTCTACATCAACCGGGCGGGCAAGAACCTCTCCGACGGCGACCGCAGCGCCCTGGAAGACGCCAAGACGGCGCTGCGCAAACGCTTCGGCAAAGCCGCGAGCTAGCGAGTAAGCGCAGCGCTTGGCGTCGATGCCACGCGGCTAGGCGCGGACGGCGACGTTGACGGTTTGCGCCGAACCCGACGTCGCGCCGGCGCGATCGGCGACGACGACGGCGAAGCTCGCACGCGGCTCGTCGGTGCCGTCGTGCCGGAAGAGCACCGCGCCCCGCTCGAGGTCCGCCTGCGTGAACACGTCGACCGGTTGCCCGGGATCGGCAGCGAGCGTGACGAAGCCGTTGCGCACCTGCGAGACCGTGAATGTCAGCGCCTCGGAAGTATCGTCGGGGTCGAGGGCGGACAGATCCTGCAGCGTGATGCGCACCGCCTTGCCCTTGTCGACCGAGATGTCGAGATCGCCGGAGATCGACGGGGGTATGTTACGCATCTCGGCGGTGAGCGCGCCGCCCATCTCCATGGCGAGCTTGCCGTACTTCACGTTGCCGGTGACGACGCCGCTGCCGCGAATGGTGATCATCTGGCGGACGATGATGTCGCCCTGCAGCTCGCCGCGCACGTCGGCGCTTTCGACCTTTACCCGGCCGTAGCAGCGACCGCCCGGCTGCACGATGAGCAGGTCGCCGACGACATCGCCTTCGACGTAGCCGAACACCTCGATGCGCCCGCCATTGCGGATCTCACCCTTGAGGAAAGTGTCTTCTCTTATGACGAGGACGCGAGACGTGTCTTCCACTGACTGACCCATAAGCAAGGAATGCCGAACTCACTGCTGGGCCACGATTAAGCCAGCTTGGTGACAGATCCGAGCGCGAACGGTCCATGAGGTAAATGCGTTGCCGCCCGGCAAGCAGCCGCGCGGACACACCCATAGGACAATCCACAGACCGCTGACCTTCACCATCTTGAGATTGCCTCGCCGCGGGAGCAGCTTACGGCCGCTAGGGCCGAGTGCCTCAGTGCATGCATTGGAGGGGTAAATGTCCACGTCGAGATCTTGCGTCCTCGCGCTTGCCGCTGCTGGCCTGTTCGCGCTCGCTCCGGCCATAGCGGTGGCGGCTCCGGACGTTCCGCGCGGCGCCAAGGACTGCCGGGGTTTCCGGGCCGTGGGAAGCGGCCTCACCGAAAGCATCGCCTCGCTGATGGCAACACAGGGCGCCGTCAACCTGGCCGAGAACCGGGGGTGGACGGTGATCGGGGAAGCCAAGCTACAGTCCTGCACATCGGCCGGCATTTTCGGTGTCGAGTGCGCGGCGACATCCTACGCCTGCAAGGTGCCTCACTGAGCTCCTGCCGGCCTTATCTAGCGCTTGACCTCTGTGCGCCACGCCTTGGCGGGCGCTTCACCGCCGGTCTTGGCTAGCGAGCCAGCCGGAACGTTCTTGGCAGTCGCCGACAATCGCCCGAGCGTGCTCGTGTCGGTCGTCGGTGCCTGCGCCTCCTTCAGCCAGGTACGGCCGGTCTTCGGATCGACATCGAGCTTGTAACCGGACCGCGGCTGCGGGCACGGGTCAAACGTGTGCTGGGAGCAGGCAGCGGCGCATGCCGGCGCGAACGTCGCAATGGCGCAAGCTGCGAAAGCCAATCGCTGTGTCGTGCGAAGCATGGGCGCAACTTTCCTCACCCGGATGGTCCAGATGACGGCGCCAACGCGCGGTTGCCGACCGTCGTTCCGACGTTGCACCGGCGCTTGCCTGCCAAATCACCGTCTTTCTGCCTGTCCAGCACAAAAAGACGTTGCCAACAAAAAACCTCTTGATCGTTGCAATGCCGCCACATATCCTTCGGTACTGCATAAGTATTGCGTAGAAGAGCACCGCCGCCGCCATGCTCACGCTTTTGGACCCCCCCGGTCTCGATACAACTCGCGCCAACCCCGCCGATGCCCCCACCGCGCCGGGTTCTGCCTACCGCACGCTTGCCGCAGGCGAGATCCTGTTCCGCGAGGGCGAGAGCCGCAGCCATGTTTTCCGCGTCGAGAAGGGCTCGGTCTGCCTCTTCAAGCAGCGC
>CAZOOS010000046.1:15211-16661 GCA_964581475.1 uncultured Hyphomicrobium sp. | reverse complement strand
CTGCAGCAGGCGAAGCTGATCGGCACCGACATGACCGGCATGAAGATGGCCGGCAGCGACCTGCGCGGCGCCGTCATCTGGATGTCGCAGCCGCCGGTGTGGGACAGCACCGGCCTCAGCGATTTGACCGAGCTTGCCGTGCGGGCCCCCGATGAAACTGAGCGGGCGTCGGTGCAGAAGGCGATGGAGCGCATCACCGACGAGGCATTGCGCCGTCGCGGTGACGAGGTGGTCGGAGCTCTGGCCGAGAAGGACAAGACCTGGTCGGGCACCATCGATCAGCAGCGCTGGCAGAGCTGGGTTGGGGCCTCGCCGGTGCCGCCGGCGCTGAACTATAGGGTCGACCTGACGACCTACCTCACCAAGCTCATGTGCAGCCCCCGCTGGAGCAACGGCGCTATCGCCACCGGCGTCGCCCGCCGCGCCGTGTCCGCCCAGTTCCGCGGCGACGTCGTCGCCGTCTACGACAACCTCAGGTCCAATTCCTGCCTGGCCGCCAAGGAAGCGCCGCCGAAGGTGATGAAGGACCTCTCTGCCGCCGCCGAGACCGCCCGCTCGACAGCGATCAGCGTGCCAACCGGATTCCCGGCTGGTACGCCGGCAGCCACGCCGTAGACCCGAATCTAAAATAGAAGGGGCGGGACGAGGCTGCCGTCCCGTGATGCCCTCTCCAGCGCCATCACCAGCGGTTTGTTTCGGCAGCCGCCATGCCTTGCAAGCGCATAAAGTATGCCCTATTTATAGAACATAAGCGGAACACCCGCATATTTTGTGCGTAACCGGGCGGGTGATGGCGGGCAGCCGGCGCAACGAGGGCTCGATAGAGTAACTAAGGTTGTGAGTGCGACTCATCGGCCGAGCCGGTGAGTGGATCGTTCATAGCGGCTGCCGAGGTGGCGCGCCGCAAATGCGAGGAGTGCAAGGCATGGCTGGTTCGGTCAACAAGGTGATCCTGGTCGGCAATCTCGGCAAGGACCCGGAGATCCGCCGCACCCAGGACGGCCGCCCGATCGCCAACCTGCGCATCGCCACGTCGGAATCCTGGCGTGACAAGGCGACGGGCGAGCGGCGCGAGAAGACCGAGTGGCACTCGGTCGTCATCTTCAACGAGAACCTGTGCAAGATCGCCGAGCAGTACCTGAAGAAGGGCGCCAAGGTGTTCATCGAGGGCGCGTTGCAGACGCGCAAGTGGCAGGGCCAGGATGGCCAGGACCGCTACTCGACCGAGGTCGTGCTGCAGGGCTTCAACGGCAACTTGACCATGCTCGACGGCCGCTCTGGCGGCGGCATGTCGGAAGGCGGCCAGGCCGACTACGGCGGCGGCGACAACGGCCACGCGGATGCCCCGCGGGCGGCGCGCAGCGGCGGTGGCGCTGCCAAGAGCGGCGGCAACTTCGACAAGCAGCTCGACGACGAGATCCCGTTCTAACTAGCCACGCGAACTTTAGTC
>CAZOOS010000046.1:3254-15111 GCA_964581475.1 uncultured Hyphomicrobium sp. | reverse complement strand
CGACAAGCAGCTCGACGACGAGATCCCGTTCTAACTAGCCACGCGAACTTTAGTCCGACCCCGTCCCTGTCCCGGAGCTTCGTCTCCGGGACTGTTTTTTGGGGGGTGGGCTTCGCCGATACGTGCCGTGACTTCTCGGCGGCGGGGAATAACAGACTTTCCGGCGGACCTGGATGTTGCTGGTTTGCCGTGATGTTAGCTGCGCGGGCTGCCGTGCAGCCTGCGTTCATCGCGGCCCGGGTATCACAATTCCGTCGACCAAGGCCCGCAAATTGGGCTTTGTCACCGCGCGGCTGCGGCCGCCGGTCCAACTAGGGAGTGAAATATGTTCTGGCGATCGATGATGGCGCCTCTCCTGGCGCTACTCGCCTTGTCGATGCCGGCCGACACCGCGTCGGCGCAACCGCGCGACCGCGACCGTGGTCCCGGCCCCGGCTACGATCGTGGGCCGGGCGCGGGATACGATCGCGACAGCGGTGGTGATCGTGGAGACCGGGACCGCCGCGGCGGTGAATGGGCGCTGTTGGGCTCCACCCGCGTCGGCGGATTTGGCGCCGACCGCGATGTCATCGACGTGGGCCGCCGCGAGGGGCAGTTCGAGAATATCGCCCTGCAGGTGCGCGAAGGGGCGGCCAACATCATCGAAGTCAGCGTAATCTACGCCAACAACGACACGCAGCGCATCGACATACGCCGCACGCTAAGAGACGGGGAGCGCTCGCCGCCGATTAGTCTTCAGGGCCGCGGGCGTGGGATCAAAAGCATCATCATCTTGGCGCGCTCCATGGGCGGGCCGCGCAATCGCGCCTTCGTCGACGTCTACGGAGAGGAAGCGCGGCGCGACCCCTGGGAGCTGCTGGGCGAGCAGTCGGTCGGCTTCGGCGTCGATCGCGATGTCATCCGCGTTGGCCGTCACGAAGGCCGCTTCAGCAAAATTGCCCTCGAAGTGCGCGACAACGACGTCGAGATCCTCGACCTCACCGTGTTCTTCAACCGCGGCCCGCCGCAGAGCCTGCGCGTGCGCGAGTTCATTCGCGCCGGTGGCCGCACGCGTCCGATCGATTTCGCCGGCGGCGACCGCTCCATCGATCGCATCGAGCTCACCTACCGCTCGCGTCCGAACGTGCGCGGGCGGGCCAAGGTTGCCGTGTTCGGCTTGAGGGACTTTTCGCCATCCCCGCCGCCGCCGCCACCGCCACCGGGGCCGCCGCCGGTGAGCTGGGTCGAGCTTGGCTGCGGCAAGGTGGGCATCAAGCCTGACCGGGACTCGATCCGCGTCGGCCGCCGCGAGGGGCGCTTCAGCGCCATCAAGCTCGCCGTACGCGGCAGCAAGATCGAGCTCATCGACCTTACGGTCGTCTACGAGCGCGGGCCGCCCGACGAGTTGCGCGTGCGCAAGAAGATCGGCGACGGCGAGGAGACGCCTCCGCTCGATCTGCGCGGCGAGCGTCGCGCCATCGATCGCGTCGACCTGACGTACCGGGTGACGCTCGGATTGAACATGATCAAGGGTCCGGCGACGGTGTGCGTGCTCGGCCGCTGAGCCGGCATGACCGCAAAAACGAAGAGCCCCGCCTCACCGCGGGGCTCTTTTTGTTAGGAATTGGCGCCCACAGTTACCGAAGCTGTGGAGCTAGGGGCGGCGAATATGCGGGTAGTCTCGAAGCAAGGTCTAGTTTTTGAGCTGAGCAGAGATTCGGAGCAATTGATCGCCAGTTTCGCTGCGGGTTCGAACGCACTTGCAGTCGGGATATTTTCTCACCTCATCGATGATGGGATCGCTTACGGAATCGGCGGCTATCGGCCGGAACACGTCGAAGAGCTAGATTCCTTTGATCTCCCAGCCGGGAGGGTCTGGCTCGCCCTCTCGGACGCGGCGCGGGTAAAGTTGTCTGGAGCCGCGCTGATCGCGGTCGGAACAACGCTTCGCGTCGAGCAGCTGCGCGCCGATTAATCGGCGCGTTCGCAATTCGTAACAAAGCGGGCATCCGCATTCATACCGTCATTCCCGCGAAGGCGGGAACCTAGACACCGCGCCTCACGACGGCGGCCGCGTTATTGGAGGCGTGACCGGATCCCCACCTCCGTGGCGATGACGTTGAGGTGAGCGCCGCCCGGCGTGCCTCCCCAATTCCGTCATGGCGGCGCAGGCCGCCATCCACGCAAGTTTTCCCAATTGCTACGGTGAAAGTCTCGCGTGTCGAGCGGCTGAAACGCGCCCAACCTAGTACGCGCTGAAGCTGGCGTGGGTCCCGGCCTGCGCCGGGATGACGGGCAATGGGTAAGAACCGACGATGGCGGTATGGCACGTAGCGACCGCAAAAACGAAGAGCCCCGCGTTGCAGCGGGGCTCTTTTTGTTTCTGCCGAGGCGACGCGCACGCCGATCAGGGCGACGCCGGCGGCGTCTCTTTCGGCGTCTCGGCGGGCGGCGTCGCTGCAGGAGGAGTCGGCTCCGCCGGCGGTGTCGCGGCCGGGGCATCGGCCGGCTTCGGCGCCATCGCCTCCTTGGCGCTGTCGTAGGCTTCCTTCGTCGCCTCGCCCGCCTTCTCGAGCGCCGGCTTCACGCTCTCCTCATAGGTCTTCTTCGCCGCTTCCCCGGCCTTCTCGAGCGCCGGGCCGGCCTCTTCCTTGGCCTTCTCGTAGGCTTCCTTGGCCGTCACCGAGCCCTTGTCGGAAAGCTCCTTCGCCTTCTCGATGGCGCGGTCGACGAGCGACTTCGGCGGCGTCTTGCGCTCGAACGGAGCCAGCGCGTCGAGGGTCTCCTTCGTCGCCTGCGGCAGCGTCACGGTGACGATGTTGTTCTCGTTCTTGATCTGCAGCGCGGAGAGGGCGACGCCGACGCGCTTCTCGCCGAAGCCGGCAAATCCGCCGACGCCCATGACGACGCCCTGTACCTGGTTGTCGGCGTTGAGGATCAGATCCTCGACGTCGCCGACGATGACGCCATCGGCGTTGTGCACCTTGGCGCCGAGGAGCAGATCCTTGGCAAGATACTGGCCGTCTCCCTGCGTCGTCAGAAACACGTCCTGCGCAACGGTGGCCGTCTGGGCAAAGGCCGGCAGCGTCCACACTGCTACGACGGCCGCCACGGCCAACACGCCTCTGTGCATCGAACTCTCCTTCATTCGCTCTACCGGTCCGCCGCGCGGCCCCGGTCGGCAAGCTTTGCATTAACCATGCTGCCGCCTGCAGGCATTTAGCCCCTCCGTGTGTCGCGCACAAGTCGTCGCCGGCCCGGCGCGAGCGATTTTCCGCATCGCGTAAGCGACTGAAAAAACGTGCAGAATTATCCCGCGCCGGCACCCGCTGCATAGCGTCGCGTGCATTGCACCGGGGCCGCGATCTGGGGTATTATTCGGACAGATTCAGAGCCCTCGACGCACGCCCCAAAAGGCGTGCGTCGCGCTATCAGCGGACAGCACAAAATCGTGGCCGACAAATCCGACGACCAGACGCCCGGCGGCCGTGAGCCGAGCGACATCCGCCCCATCACGCTCGCCGAGGAGATGAAGCGCTCGTACCTCGAGTACGCCATGAGCGTCATCGTCTCGCGCGCGCTGCCCGACGTGCGCGACGGCCTCAAGCCCGTGCACCGGCGCATCCTCTACGCCATGCAGCGGCTGGGGCTCGACTGGAACAAGAAGCACATGAAGTCGTCCAAGGTGGTGGGCGACACGATGGGCGACTTCCATCCGCACGGGAACCTCGCCATCTACGACGCGCTGGTGCGCATGGCGCAGGAGTTCTCCCTGCGCGTGCCGCTCATCGACGGGCAGGGCAACTTCGGCTCGGTCGACGGCGACCCGCCGGCGGCCGAACGCTACACCGAGGCGCGGCTGTCGAAGATCGCCCAGTACCTGCTCGACGACCTCGACAAGGACACCGTCGACTTCAAGCCGAATTACGACGATCGCCTCGAAGAGCCGTCGGTGATGCCGGCGAAGTTCCCCAACCTGCTGGTCAACGGCGCCGGCGGCATCGCCGTCGGCATGGCGACCAATATTCCCCCGCACAACTTGGGTGAGGTCATCGACGCCTGCCTGGCGCACCTGGAAAACCCCGAGATCTCCATCGACGAGCTGTGCCAGATCATCCAGGGCCCCGACTTCCCCACCGGCGGCTTGATCATCGGCCGTAGCGGCATCCTTTCCGCCTACCACAAGGGCCGCGGCTCTATTCTTATGCGCGCCAGGGTCGAGGTGGAGCCGGTGCGCAAGGATCGCGAGGCGCTGATCGTCACCGCCATCCCCTACCAGATCAACAAGAAGACGCTGATCGAGAAGATCGCCGACCTCGTGCGCGACAAGCGCGTCGAAGGCATCGCCGACATCTGGGACGAGACCAACCGCGAAGGCATGCGCATCGTCATCGAATTGAAGCGCGATGCCGTCGCCGACGTGGTGCTCAACCAGCTCTACCGATTCTCCGACCTGCAGACGACGTTCGGCGCCAACATGCTGGCGATCAACGGCGGGCGCCCCGAGAGCCTCAATCTCAAGGACATGGTCGAGGCCTTCACCCACTTCCGCGAGGAAGTGGTCAGCCGCCGCACCAAGTTCCTGCTCAACAAGGCGCGTGAGCGCGCCCACGTGTTGGTCGGCCTCGCCATCGCCGTCGCCAACATCGACGAGGTGATCAAGCTCATCCGCAACGCGCCGAGCCCGGCTGCGGCGCGCGAGCAGTTGATGGAGCGCAACTGGCCGGCGCGCGATATCGCGCCGCTCATCGAGCTAATCGCCGATCCGCGCCACAAGGTGCTCCCCGACGGCACCTACAAGCTGTCCGAGGAGCAGGCCAAGGCCATCCTCGAATTGCGCCTGGCCCGCCTGACGGCCCTGGGCCGCGACGAGATCGCCGACGAGCTGAAGAAGATCGGCGAGGAGATCAAGGAATACCTCGCCATCCTCGCCTCGCGCCTGCGCGTTGTCGAGATCGTCAAGGGCGAGCTGACGGCCATCCGCGACGAGTTCGCGACGCCGCGCAAGACCGAGATCCTCGAGATGGAGGGCGAGGTCGAGGACGAGGACCTTATCCAGCGCGAGGACTGCGTCGTCACCGTCTCGCTCAAGGGCTACATCAAGCGCGTGCCGCTGGCGACCTATCGCGCGCAGCGCCGCGGCGGCAAGGGCCGCTCGGGCGCCGGCACGCGCGAAGAGGACGTCATCACCACGTTGTTCGTTGCTTCGACGCACACGCCGGTGCTGTTCTTCTCCTCGCGCGGCATGTGCTACCGCATGAAGGTGTGGCGCCTGCCGGCGTCGACGCCGACGGCGGTCGGCAAGGCGCTGGTCAACCTCTTACCGCTGGCGCAGGGCGAGGTCATCACCTCCATCCTGCCGCTGCCCGAGGACGCCGAGACGTGGGGCACGCTGCAGCTCGCTTTCGCCACGCGCTCGGGCAAGGTGCGCCGCAACGCGCTCTCCGATTTCGAGAACATCAACCGCAACGGCAAGATCGCCATGAAGCTGGACGACGGCGATCAAATCGTCGCCGTGCGCATCTGCACGCCGGCCAACGACGTGCTGCTGACGACGGCGCAGGGCCGCTGCATCCGCTTCCTGCTGGAGGACGAGGTGCGCCTGTTCAAGGGGCGTGACTCGGATGGCGTGCGCGGCATCAAGCTCGACGACGCCGATCAGGTCATCTCCATGACGGTGCTGACGCACGTCGACGCCGACGCTTCCGAGCGCGCCGCCTATCTGAAGCAGGCGACCATGCTGCGCCGGGCGCAAGGCGAGGAGATCGCCGAGGCCGACCCGGCGGCGGAAGCCGAGGCGGACGAGGAGGTCGTCGAGGGCGCCGACCTGTCGCCCGAGCGCTTCGCCGAGCTTGGCGGCAAGGAGCAGTTCGTGCTGACGGTGTCGGAGCGCGGCTTCGGCAAGCGGTCGTCGTCGTACGAGTACCGCACCTCCGGGCGCGGCGGCAAAGGCATCGTCGCCATGGTGGTCAACGACCGCAACGGGCCGCTGGTCGCTTCCTTCCCGGTCGCCGACAACGACCAGATCATGCTGGTGACGGACGCCGGCCAGCTCATCCGCTGCCCGGTCGACGACGTGCGCATCGCCGGCCGCAATACGCAGGGCGTGCGCGTGTTCAAGACCGATGCGGAGGAGAAGGTTGTCTCCGTCGAGCACATCCCCGACGACGGCAGCGAGGCCGGCGAAGATGCGGGCGATACCGGCGAGCCCAACGGCACACCGCCGACGGAGTAAGCCAACAGACTGTCATCCTCGGCTTTATGCCGAGGATCCAACTCTCAATGCGATCCGATGCGTGCCGCTGGGGCAACCGATGCAGCAGCTTCGCCTTGTCCGGCGCGAGAGTGGAGATGGGTCCTCGGGACAAGCCCGAGGATGGCACCCATTGGAGTCGGTGATCGCTCGGCCGCGACTTCTCTTACGTCATGGCCGCGCAGGCGGCCATCCACGCCAGCTTCCGCTCGCTCTCTTGTTGAAATAGCGCACATCCAGCGCCATCGTCGCGACTGCTGCGACTTGCGTGGATCCTCGCCTGCGCGAGGATGACGGGTGGGAGAGCGACGTAACGCCTTGGGCGCCGGAGCAAGCGGAGAGGGTGGGTCCTCGGGGTCATGCTGAAAGCATGCCTCCGGCATGGCCCGAGGATGACACCAGGGACAGCTCGTCAACTTTCGTTCAAGCGGCGCGGGGGGCGTGCAGGGCGAGCAGCGCGGCGGCGACGGGGCTCGCCGCGCATAGGCCCTTCCAGTCGGGCAGCACGATGCGACCCGAACGCGCCGGCAGCAGCAAGCCGCGTACCTTGAAGCGCGAGCTGATGCGGCTCAGCGTGTCGGGGTTGAGCGCCAGGTAGTCGGCGATGTCCGTGCGCGACAGCGGCGATTCGATCGTGACACCCGCCGCCGCCGTTGTTGTCCCCAGGCGCAAGCCCAGCTCGATGAGCAACGAGGCGAAGCGTTCATCGCCGCACAGTCCGCCCACCATCGAGCCGTGCAGCGTGGCGCGGGCATGCTGATTGGCGAGCTGCGATTGCGCGTGCGAGTTGGTCTCGGCGGACGCGGCGAGCAGCGTATCGAAGCCGCGTGGCGGCAGCCGCCACACCTCGGCGACGTTCATGGCGCTCAACGTCACGCCGGGCAGCTCCGGCACCAGCGAGCGCCGCACGATGTCGCCCGGATAGAAGAGCGCCAGCAGCTGGCGGTGCTTGCCGGGCGCCGCCGCCTCGATCCCGAGCACCCCCGAGCGCACGATGTACACGCTCTCGGCCGGCGCTTGATCGAGCGCCAGACGCTGCCGCCGCCGCGCGCGCACGGGGGTTGCGTGCTGGCGTACGGCAGCGTCGCAGGCGCCTACCGTCGGCGGCAGAGGGTGAGGTGGGGGGGATGTGCTCACTGCGGCCCGCGGGGCGTTGTCGACGAGCGTTGTCATGCCGATACAGTGTCTCGCCGCTCCGCACCGCGGCTTTGATCCGCATCAAACGTTCCCGGCATGCGACGAACCGCCGGGGCGCGGTGCGCCCGCCGCACCCGGCTTGATGCGGATCAACGAATTGCGTGCTCTCCCCGCAACAGCCGCCTGCCGATGCGCAAAGCGCTGATGCGCATCAGCGCTAGCCTCCGGGTAGCGCTGGGCGATTTGGCCCAGTGGAGCGACCCTGTGCGCATCGATTTGGCCGCGAGTCGACGTCGTCGATGCGCCAGCGAACAGGGACGGGGCACATGCGAGCAAAGACACTGGTGATGGGTGCGATGGCGTTGGTGGCCGGTGCCGCCGCGGCGATCCCTGCGCAGGCGGGCGATTCCAACGGCAATTTCCAGGTGAAGGTGGGTGTGACGGGTGTCATCTTCGATGACGAGACAACGTCGACGACGCCGGCAAACCTGGGCCAGGCGGAAGTGAATGACACGGTCATTCCGACGCTGATGCTCACCTACTTCCTCGACAAGAACTGGGCCGTCGAGCTCTTCTGCTGTTTTGCCCAGCTTAACGTGGAGGGTAAGTCGGGCGCCCTTGGCGGATTCGGCAAGCTGGCCTCCACGTGGGTCTTCCCGCCTATGCTGACGGCGCAGTACCACTTCGACGGTATGGGCGCCTTCAAGCCTTACGTCGGTGCCGGTGTCCAGTGGATCCACTACTTCGACGAGAAGTCGAACATCGGCGGCACCGTCGATTTCGACGATAGCTGGGGCTTCGTGCTGCAGGCTGGCACCGATATCGATATGGGCGGCGGCTGGTCGCTTGGTCTCGACGCCAAGAAGGTCTGGGAGGATACCGAGCTCACGTATAGCGCCGGTGTCGTCGCCGAGCACGACCTCGATCCGTGGGTCCTGACGGCGAACCTCGGCTACCGCTTCAACCTCGAGGACCTGTTCGGGTCCCGCGCCGCGCCGGCCGCGCTGAAGTAACCGCGCCCGCTGGCGGTGGTCCCGGCACTTGTTGCCGGGATCAAACCGGAGCCCGCGGAGTGGGGCGAGCACCGCGCTTACGTCGCGGACGCGAGTTGCAGGTCCCCAGGCGATGTCGCTCGGAAATCGTCTGAGCAAAGAGCATTTGCGTACTGTTTGCCGCTCTATCTTAGGGGCATGCTTACCCACATGGATTACGGTGCTGAGCCTGGCAGCATCGAGAGGCGCCGATCGTGAATCAAGCGCACGCCCGTTCGGGTAAGGACAAGAGCACGAAGGCGCCGCGAGGGAGCAAGGAAGCTCTGCCTCTGCAGGTTTCTGCCATCGACCAATTCGGGGTGGTCGAGCTGGCTCAAGCGATCACGGCCTTGAAGGCCAATACGGCCGAGCTCATGCAGCGCAAGAAGGAGCTGCAACAGCTCAATCGCTGGTTCGACGTTGCGTTGAACAATATGGGGCGCGGGCTGTCGATGTTCGACGCCGAGCAGCGCTTGATCGTGTGCAACAGGCAGTACCGCGAGATCTACGATTTGCCGTCGCGCTTGACGCGACCGCGGACGCCGCTCGCCAGCATCGTGCGCCGCCACGTGAAGCAGGCCGTAGGCCGTGACGATCCGCAGGAAATCGAACGCCAGTGCGCGTGGATAAAGGCCCACATCGCCAAGCTGGCGCGCGGCGAAACCTTCTCGTACACGCAGCATCTGCAGAACGGGAAGATCGTGCAGGTCACCAATCAGCCGCTGGCCGGCGGCGGCTGGGTCGATATTCAGGAAGACATTACCGAGCGGCGCAAGGCAGAGGAGAAGATCACCTGGCTGGCTCACCACGATCCGCTGACCCGCGCCGCCAACCGCGTCTATTTCAGCCAGGAGTTGGAGAATGCCCTGCGGCACCTGCGCCCCGGCACGGGGTTCGCGGTGCACTGGATCGATCTCGACAAGTTCAAGGAGATCAACGACGGGCTTGGGCATCCGGTCGGCGACGAGCTGTTGCGCAGCATTGTCGGCTCGTTGCGCGAGGCTGTACGCGGTGATGATCTCGTCGCCCGCTTGGGAGGGGATGAGTTCGCCGTCATCCAAGCCGGCGTGAAGTCGGTCGCGGAGGCGGAAGAACTGACGCAGCGGTTGCTGACCGCGATCCGCGCTCCTCGCCATGTGCTCGGACACGATCTCACGATCGGTGCCAGCATCGGTGTCGTTCTTGCCCCGCAGCACGGCGCGACCGCGGAGGAGCTGATGCGCAACGTCGATCTGGCGCTTTACAGTGCCAAGGCGGCAGGTCGCGGGACTTTCGCTGTGTTTGAGAAAGGCCACGCTGGCACGAGCGCAAGCCCACCCGCTACCGCTGCCGCAGCGTCGCGCTGACTGCCGACGCCGAACTCCACAAGCAAAGAAGTGTGGGGGCGTAACCCCTCACCCGGAGCATTCGCTTCCGACCTCTCCCTCAGGGAGAGGTGAATAGGGTCGCGCTCCCTAACCTCTCCCCGGTGGGGAGAGGTCGGCGCGAGATGCCGGCATCGAGCGGCGGGTGAGGGGGGCGAACCGACCGAAGGCTGTTGCGTGAAAGCCGGCGTCGAAGCCAACTCCGGCTTGCCCCGGATCCATCTACCCGCTTGCGCCCGCAGCGCATTTGTTTAACGGCGATGCGATAGGCAGTTGTTCGAGGCCGTGCGCGCACGATAAGAATGGCGGCCATGCAACTTAAGGCCGCTTGCGAGCCATGCAACGTCTCGGCTTCTATCCCGGATCCTTCGACCCCGTGACGCTCGGGCACACGGACGTGATCGCGCGCGCCTGCCGGCTGGTCGACAAGCTCGTCATCGGCGTCGGCGTGCACGATACCAAGCGGCCGCTGTTCGCGGCCGACGAGCGCATCGCCATGCTGCAGGCCGAGGTCAAGCCGATCGCCGCCAAGTCGGGCACCGCCATCGAGATCGTCACGTTCGCCGGGCTCGCCGTGGACGCCGCGCGGGCGGCCGGCGCCGGCGTTATCGTGCGCGGGCTGCGCGACGCCACCGACTTCGACTATGAAATGCAAATGGCGAGCATGAACGCGGCCATGGCGCCGGGCATCGAGACCGTGTTCATCGCTGCCGCGCCGGGCGTGCGGCACATCGCGGCCAATCTCGTGCGGCAGATCGCGCGCATGGGGGGCGATGCCTCCTCGTTCGTGTCGCCCGCCGTCGCCAAGCGCCTCAAGGCCAAGGCGGAAACGTGACGCGCAGCGAGCGCAACGCTTTCTATTTCCTCCCCCTTTAGCGCGCGACGACCTCAACCGCTCGGTACGGGCCCCGCTGTCGCGGGCGTCGCGAGATCGTTCGCAAGTTGCAGGGTTGGCCGCCGGAGCGGTAAGAATGCCCCCGCCACAACGGCCGGCGCGCGGCGCGGCCAATCACAGTCCATTGCGACGATACGGGAAGGGACGCGCCATGCGGATATTGACATGCTTTGCTCTGGCTTTTTGCGTTATTGCCGGCACGGCTTGCTCGGATCAGCCCAGTGTCGGCGGCGCCGCCGCGGATAGCGATACCCTCGTTATCGAGACCAAGCACGGCAAGGTGCTGATCAAGCTGCGTCCCGACCTCGCCCCCAAGCACGTCGAGCGGGTCAAGACGCTGGCCAAGGAAGGCTTCTACGACGGGCAGAAGTTCCACCGCGTCATCGGCGGCTTCATGGCGCAGACGGGCGACCCGTCCGGCACCGGCTCGGGCGGCTCCAATTACCCCGACCTGCCGGCCGAGTTCTCGCCGGAGCCGTACAAGCGCGGCACCGTCGGCGCGGCGCGCACCGCCGACCCCAACAGCGCCAACAGCCAGTTCTTCATCTGCTTCGACGACAGCGGTTGTTCCAGCCTCACCGGTCAGTACACCGTGTGGGGCGAGGTGATCGAGGGCATGGACAACGTCGACAAGATTGCCAAGGGCGAGCCGCCGGTGATGCCCGACGTGATGGAGAAGGTGTACCTCAAGTCGGACGCCAAGTGACGGTGGCGGCGATGGCTAACGCCTCCGCGCTCATTCCCTTCGTGCCCTCGGGGCCCGACTTCGAGCAGGCGCTGGCGTTTTTCGCCGAGCTCGGCTTCGCGGTCCAATGGCGCAATGCCGGTCTCGCCGGGCTGCGTTTTGGCGCTGCGGCATTCATGCTGCAGGACATCGACGTGCCGGAGTGGCAGAAGAACCAGATGCTGATGCTCGAGGTCGACGACCTCGACGCCTACTGGCACGACATCGCCGGCAAGCGGCTGGAGACGCGCTTCGCCGGCGTGCGCCTCAAGGAGCCCACGGATTTTCCGTGGGGACGCGAGGTGAACATCATCGACCCCGCCGGCGTGTGCTGGCACGTGCGCCTGGCGCAGACCGCCTAAGCCCTCTCAACAAAACCCCCAAGAAAAACGGAGAACCCCATAATGGCCGCCGATCCGGAGAACACGCTCGTCATCGAAACGACCAAGGGCCGCGTCGTCATCGAGCTGCGTC
>CAZOOS010000046.1:0-3154 GCA_964581475.1 uncultured Hyphomicrobium sp. | reverse complement strand
GAGAACACGCTCGTCATCGAAACGACCAAGGGCCGCGTCGTCATCGAGCTGCGTCCCGACCTCGCGCCGAAGCATGTCGAGCGCATCAAGCAACTGGCGCGCGAGGGCTTCTACAACGGCATCCCGTTCCATCGTGTCATCGACGGCTTCATGGCGCAGACCGGCTGCCCCAAGGGCACCGGCACGGGCGGCTCGAGCTATCCGAACCTCAAGGCCGAGTTCAACGCCGAGCCGCACGTGCGCGGCGTGTGCTCGATGGCGCGCTCGTCGTCGCCCGACAGCGCCAACAGCCAGTTCTTCATCGTCTTCGACGACGCGACTTTCCTCGACAAGCAGTACACCGTATGGGGCAAGGTCATCGAGGGCATGGACAACGTCGACAAGATCAAGCGCGGCGAGCCGGTGCGCGATCCCGACAAGATGGTCTCGGTGAAGGTCGGCGCCGACGCATAAGGAGACGCAACCGTGGTGCAACTGGCGGCAGTGCTTCTGATCTATGCGGGCCTCGCCGGCGCTGCCGGCGTCGGCCTGGCGGCGGCGGGTGCGCACGGCGACGACCTGGCGGCGCTGACGCCGCCGGCCTACTTCCTCATCATGCATGCAGCGGCCGCGGCGGCGATCATCGCCGTGGCGACGCGCGCCGCCCACCCCGGCGCGTTCCTGCTGGCGGCACTGGTGCTGCTCGCCGGCGTGACGCTGTTCTCCGGCGACATCGCCGCGCGCACGCTGTGGGGCGTGCGCCTGTTCCCCATGGCCGCGCCCATCGGCGGCACGACGATGATCGGCGGCTGGCTGGTGGTGTCGGCGGCCGGCCTATGGGAAGTGTTCAGCCAGCGCGGCTAGCCGCCCGCGCCGTTAGAGGAAGCGCAACATGGGGATCGTCTGGTCGCTGGTCGGCATCCTCGCCGGCGCGCTGATCGCGCTACAGGGGCCGATCAACGCGCAATTGGCGCGCGGCCTTGGCATGCCGGTCGCCGCGGCGGCCGCTTCCTTCGTCGCCGGATCGGTGGTGCTGATCCTGATCACGCTGGTGCTGTCGCAAGCGCAGGGGATTGCGATTGCCTGGCGCGCGCCGCCGCTGTGGATGTTTCTCGCCGGCGGCTGCCTCGGTGCCATCTTCGTCACCTGCGCGCTGGTGTTGACGCCGAAGCTCGGCGCCGCCGCCACCATGGCCTTCATCGTCGCCGGGCAATTGCTCGCCGGGCTGCTGCTCGACCGCCTGGGATATTTCGATCTGGCGGTGCGCGAGCTGACGCTTGGGAGAGTGGGCGGCGCCGTCCTGCTGCTCGCCGGCGCGCTGCTCATCCGCCTCTACTGATGCGCACCGATTTGTTCGATTTCGAGCTGCCGGAGGAGCGCATCGCGCTGCATCCGGTGAGCCCGCGCGATGCGGCGCGGATGCTGGTGGTGCCGGCGGGCGAGACGCCGTTCGCCGATCGCGGCGTGCGTGACCTTCCCGAGCTATTGCGCGCCGGCGACGCGCTGGTGTTCAACGATACGCGCGTTATTCCCGCGGCGCTGCAGGGCGTGCGCCGGCGCGGCGACCTTGCCGCCAACGTCGCCGTCACGCTGATCGAACGGCTTGCCGGCAACCGTTGGCTGGCGCTGGCGCGGCCGGCCAAGCGCCTGCAGGAGGGCGACCGGCTGCACTTCGGTCACGACGGCAGCGTGTGCCTTGCCGGTGCGCTCGACGCCACAGTTGCCGCGCGCGGGGAGGCCGGCGAGGTGGACATCGCCTTCGATCTGTCGGGCGCCGATCTCGATGCGGCCATCGCCGCCGTGGGTGAGATGCCGCTGCCGCCGTACATCGCCGGGCGCCGCGCCGTCGAGACGGCCGACCGCGCCGACTACCAGACGATCTATGCGGCGCACGACGGCGCCGTCGCGGCACCGACGGCCGGGCTGCACTTCACGCCGGAGCTGATGGCGGCGCTGGACGCACGCGGCATCTCGCGCCACTTCGTGACGCTGCACGTCGGTGCCGGCACGTTCCTGCCGGTGAAGGTGGACGACACCGCCGAGCACAAGATGCACTTCGAGAGCGGCGAGATGTCCGCCGCGACGGCGGCGGCGCTCAACGCCGTGCGCGCGCGGGGTGGGCGCATCGTCGCCGTCGGCACGACGTCGCTGCGCCTGTTGGAGACCGCCGCCCGTGGGGGCGAGCTACAACCCTTCAAGGGTGCCACCGACATCTTCATCACGCCGGGCTACGCGTTCCGTGCCGTCGACATCCTGATGACCAATTTTCACCTGCCGCGTTCGACGCTGTTCATGCTGGTGGCGGCGTTTGCCGGGCTCGAGCGCATGCAGGCGGCTTATGCGCACGCTATTGCCGCCGGCTACCGCTTCTATTCCTACGGCGACGCCTCGCTGCTGTTCCGTTAAGGAGGCCAACAAATAAGTGTCATCCTCGGGCTTGTCCCGAGGACCCACCTATCGACGAACTGGAGTTTGATCGTGATTGAACCGGCTAACCACGACTGCCGGCCTGAGCGCCACCGGAGGACTGGGTCCTCGGGACAAGCCCGAGGATGACAGTTGGAGAACCCATGCAGGAACAGGTGGCGAGGTTTGGGTTCGAGCTCTTGGCGCAGGACGGTGCCGCGCGCCGCGGCACGGTAACGACGCCGCACGGGCTGATCCGCACGCCGGCGTTCATGCCGGTCGGGACCGCCGCCACCGTCAAGGCGCTGTACTTCGATCAGGTGAAATCGGCCGGTGCCGACATCGTCCTCGCCAACACCTATCACCTGATGCTGCGCCCGGGGGCGGAACGCGTCGCCCGCCTCGGCGGGCTGCACACCTTCATGCGCTGGGATGGCCCGATCCTCACCGACTCGGGCGGCTTCCAGGTCATGTCGCTCGCCAAGATTCGCGAGATGAGCGAGGAGGGCGTGCGCTTTGCCTCGCACATCGACGGCAGCCGCCACATGCTGACGCCGGAGCGCGCCGTCGACATCCAGTGCCTGCTCGGCGCCGACATCCAGATGCAACTCGACGAGTGCATCGAGCTGCCGGCGGAGCGGGCCGAGGCGGAGCGCGCGATGGAGATGTCAGTGCGCTGGGCGGAGCGGGCGCGGGCGGCATTCGCGAAGCGCGCCGCGCCGGGGCAGGCGCTGTTCGGCATCGTGCAGGGCGGCGTCGATCCGGAGCT
>CAZOOS010000045.1:13400-16743 GCA_964581475.1 uncultured Hyphomicrobium sp. | reverse complement strand
ACTCGACGCCGACGAGGCCGGCGGAGATCATGTTGTTGATGGCGTTGCAGCCGGCACCACCAACGCCGATGACGTTGATGCGTGGCTTCAAGTCGGTAAGCTTTGGAAGCTGCAGCTTGATGCTCATCGCCTTGGCGCGCTCCCCATGCATGTCGATCGCGCCCTATGGGCGTCGACCCCCGTGACCGTGGACCGTATTGTTACGCGAAACCGGTCTTCAGCCACTCACCGACGCGCTCGAAGTACCCCCCACCGAGCGCCTCGCGGTCCCGCAAACCCGAGACCTCTCCACTTCCCGACGCGGCGACGGCAAGCAGCCCCGCGACGGTCGAAAACGCCGGACTGCCGACAGATGACGGCAGGCCCGTCGACGGCATCGGGCTCGCCACGCGAGCCGGCCGCCCGAGTGTATTGGCGGCGAACTCGCCGAGCCCGACGAGGGCACTGGCACCGCCGGTCAGGACCACACGCTCACCGGCAAAGGAACTCACCCCCGCCTTGTCCAAGCGCTCACGCGCCATGCCGAGAATGCCGGCCACACGCGGACGGATGATCCCGGCAAGCTGCGCCTTCGTCGCCTGGCCGCGCGCCCCATCCTCCTCGCCCGCAAGCGCGTACGAAAAGGTCTCGAACTCGTCAGACTGAGCCACGACCATTGTGCCGTATAGCGTCTTGATTCGCTCAGCCTCGGCAAGTGGTGTCTGCAAGGATTGGGCGATATCCAAGGTGATGTGGTGGCCGCCGACCGGAACCGTGGCGGCGTGGATGAAATGCCCGTCCGCGAAGGCGGCGACCGTCGCCGTGCCGCCGCCGATATCGATGCAGGTGACGCCGAGGCGGCGCTCCTCCTCGCTGGTCGCCGCCAACGCGCTGGCATAGGGCGTGGCGATCAGGGCGCGCACGTTGAGATAGCAGCGCTCGACGACCAGCATCAGGTTGCGCACCGGCGCCTCGTCGGCGGCAACCGTATGCAGGTCGGCCGACAGGCGCGCGGCGGCCATGCCGCGCGGGTCGTGGCTGCCGGCGGCGCCGTCGACGCGGAAGCCGATGCGGTTGAGATGTATCAGCGTCCGCCCCTCGCGCTCGGCGAAGGCGTGCCCGCCGGCCATCAGGCGCTCGATGTCGTCGGCGCGGACGACGCCGCCGGCGATGTCGACCGAGGCAGAGAAGTTTGACGATTGCAGACGCCCGCACGACACCGAGACGAACACCTCCTCGAGCGTCAGGCGAGCCGTCCGTTCCGCCTGGGCGATGGCGGCGCGCACCGTCGCCTCCGCCTCGGCGAGGTCGATGATCACCCCGGCCTTGATGCCGCGCGAGCGCAGATGCCCGACGCCGAGCACCCGCACGCGCCGGCTTTCGCCCGGCCGCTCCGGCGCATCGAGCGCGGCGATGATGCAGGCGACCTTGCTCGTCCCGATATCGAGCAGGCCGACGATCTGCGAATTTCTGCCGTCTGTCTTGTCGCGGCTGAGCATGGCGTTCCTCGACTAACTCTGAGTGGCGGTGGTGGGCGCGCTTGGCGGAGCGATGCGTACGGTGACGCGCCCCGGGGTGCGCAAATCGATGATCGCGTTGGCCGTGTCGACGAGCTTGCCGAGCGCGTCGGGCGAGGACAGCGCCGCCAGGGCGACGGCCTCGCGATCGGCGCCGAGGTGCACGACGACGCCGGACTTCAGATGCAGCGTCCAGCGCCGCTCGCCGACGCGCTCGGCCATCTCGAAGCGCTCGGCGATGCGCGGAAAGCGCACGATGAGATCGAGCAGCGCCTGCGCCTGGGCTGGCGCCCCGGCACCCGTCAAGCGAGGCAGCTTGACGTTCGTGCCCTTCTTTAGGGCGGAGAGCACGCGGCCGGAGTCATCGACGAGATACTCGCGGCCGTTGTCGATCCACAGCGCCGACGGCTGGCGCTCGGTGATGCGTACGTCGAGCGCGCCGGGGAAGATGCGGCTTATGGCGGCGGTCGACACCCAGGGCAACTTTTCGATCCGCGCGCGCGCCTGCGCGGCGTCGAAGGTGACCAGCGATCCGGTACTGGGAATATCGATGGCTTCGAAGACGTCGGCGTCGGCCGTGAAGCGCTGACCGCTGAGGGCGACCTGCTCGACGCGCAGGCCCATCCAGGAGAGCACCGCATCCGTCTCCGGCAGGAACGTCGCCACGGCGCGCGTCTGCCTGCCGCCGTCGGTGAGGATCGAGAAGACGAGCGCACCCGACAGCGCCATGAACAGGGTGAGCCCGAGCTTGCGGCCGAGCGTTGGCTGCCGGGAGGCAGGGCGGCGGCGCGGAAAGAAGGCGCTGGAGGCTTGAGGTGGACTGGCAGTGAGGGGCGGCGGGGGAGGTGCGGTCGTGTCCGGATCGAGCGATAGTGCCAGCGGCACCCGCTTCGGGATCTCGGAAACGCCCCCTACCTGTTGCAACTCGCGTCCTCGACCAACCACCGCACGAGCTCGCCGAATGACCAGCCCGCATGTTGTGCCAGCTCGGGTACCAGTGAAGTCTCGGTCATCCCCGGCTGCGTATTGACTTCAAGGCAGATCAGCTCGGCTGCCCCATCGGTCGTATCGTCGTAACGAAAATCCGCCCTGGCAGCGCCGCGGCATCCCAATGCGCGACAGGCTGCAACTGTGTATTTCCGGACCAATTGGTAAACATCCGGTGAAATATCGGCCGGCAACACGTGCTGCGATCCGCCTGGCGCATATTTCGCCTCGTAATCGTAGAATTCGAGGCCCTTCAGCGGCTTGATCTCGATGACGTCGGTGACGAAGTCGCCGATCACGGCGCAGGTCAGCTCGCGCCCGGGGATGTAGCGCTCGACCATCAAGAGGTCGTCGGGACCGCCTTCGCCGATCCTCGCCGGGGGTGCGTTGGCCCCGACATCGACGATGACGACACCGACGCTGGAGCCTTCCGCCACCGGTTTCACCACGTACGGGGGCGCCAGCACGTGGCGGCTCATTGCCTCGCGGCGCGTCACGACCTCGGCGTCGGCGATCGGAACGCCGGCCGGTCCCATGACGTCCTTGGCGCGCTCCTTGTGCATGGCCAGCGCCGAGGCGAGGACGCCGGAATGCGTGTACGGGATGCCGAGGCATTCGAGCAGGCCCTGGACGCAGCCATCCTCGCCGAACTTGCCGTGCAGCGCGTTGAAGCACACGTCGGGGGCGACCTCTTTCAGCCTAGCGGCGAGGTCGCGGTCGACATCGATCTGGGTGACGCGATAGCCCTCGCCCTCGAGCGCCTTGGCGCAGGCCGCGCCCGAGCGCAGGCTCACCTCGCGCTCAGCCGACCAGCCGCCCATGAGCACGGCGACGTGGCCGTGCGTGCGCTCCGGCGCCTT
>CAZOOS010000045.1:2734-13300 GCA_964581475.1 uncultured Hyphomicrobium sp. | reverse complement strand
CCGCCGACGCGGAACCAGGTTATGTCGGCGAGCTTGGTTCCGGCGGAGAGGCGCCCACGCAGATCAGGCAGCTTGGCCTGCAGGTCGGCGCTGATATCGGGAAACGACAACGTGCGCCTCCGAGCTGGGAGATGGTGCGATTAGACCGCGTTGGCGCGACGCGGCTCTTCGGCGGCGAGCCAATCGGGGAGCGCGTGCGCCCATTCGGTCGACGTGCCGGCGCCGAGGCAAACAATCATGTCGTTGGGACGGATCATACGGCGCAGCAGGGCCGGCAACTCGCGCACGTTGTCGACGGCAATCGCCGACGGGTGGCCGGTCTTGCGAATGCCTTCGGCCATGTAGTGCTGGTCGATACCGCGCAGCGGCTGCTCGCCGGCCGAGTAGAGCGGCGCCACGATGACATTGTCCGCTTCGCTGAAGCAGGCGCAGAAGTCGCCGAACAGGTCGTGCACGCGCGAATAGCGGTGCGGCTCGAACACGGCGATGACGCGGCCGCGCGCGCCGGCGCGCGCCGCCGCCAGCACCGCCGAAATCTCCGCTGGATGGTGGGCGTAGTCGTCGTAGATCGAGGCGCCGTTCCAGTTGCCGGTCAGCTCGAAGCGGCGCTTGACGCCGGTGAACGTCGACAGCGCCGAACGGATGGCGGCGTCGGCAATGCCGGCTTCGCTTGCCACCGCGATGGCGGCGAGAGCGTTGAGTGCATTGTGCTGACCGGGAATGGGGATTTGCCAGCCGCGGAGCTGCCGCTCGCCGCCGCGCACGCGCGCGCCAAGCTCGACGTCGATGACGATGCTGCCGCGCTCTTGCGTCAGGCCGCGCAGGACGAGGTCGGCGCCGCGCGTGGTGCCGTAGGTGAGCAGGCGGCGCCCGTCACGGCGCAGCTCGAGCCGCTCAATCATGTCGCGCGCCACCGGATGATCGATGCAGGTGACGGCGAGGCCGTAGAAGGGAATGTTGCGGAAGAAGGTCTCGAACTCGCGATGCATGTTCTCGACCGTCTTGAAGTAGTCGAGGTGCTCGGGGTCAATGTTGGTGACGATGCCGATCTGCGTCGGCAGGCGCACGAAGGTGCCGTCGCTCTCGTCCGCCTCGACGATCATCCACTCGCCCTTGCCGAGGCGCGCGTTGGTGCCCCAGTCCTGGATGATGCCGCCGGAGATCACTGTCGGGTCGACGCCGGCTGCGGCGAAGATGTGGGCGATGAGCGAGGTCGTCGTCGTCTTGCCGTGCGTGCCGGTCACCGACACGGTCGAATAGAGCCGCATCAGCTCGGCGAGCATCTCGGCGCGGCGAATGACGGGAAGGCCCTTGGCGCGTGCCGCCTCGAGCTCCGGATTGCCGGCCTTGACGGCGGTGGAGATGACGACGGAGCGGGCGCCGACGAGATTGACGGCGTCGTGACCGATGAACACGCGCACGCCGTTGGCGCGCAGGCGGCGCACGTTGGCGCTGTCCTTCTGGTCGCTGCCCTGAACCGAATAGCCCTTCGCCAGCAGGATCTCGGCGATGGCGCTCATGCCGATGCCGCCGATGCCGATGATGTGGAAGGTCCCGATCTCGCGGGGCATCTGCATGATATGTCTTCCCTCGTACCTTCGTCGCCGACCAATGCCGCCAGCTTCGTGGCCCGCTTATGGCGGCGGCTCCCCTTAGCCGCCCACGCGCCCTGAACGCATCAGCTCCTCGGTCAGGTCCGCCAGCCGCCCCACCGCGTCCGGCCGACCCAGCTTCTTGGCGGCATCAGCCGCCGCGGCAAGTTGCCCGCCATCACCCAATAACGTTCCGATATCGCGTGCAAGGCGCTGAGGTGACAAATCCTTCTGTTCGATACACCAAGCCGCACCTGATTCGGCAAGCCGGGAGGCGTTCTGCAATTGATCATTGTCGAGCGCGTGCGGCAGCGGAACCAGTATGGCCGGACGTCCGATCACCGTTAATTCGGCGACCGTCGAAGCGCCCGAGCGGGCGACCACGAGGTGAGATTTCGCCATGCGTTCAGGGAGATCGGCGAAGAAGTGCGACACCTCGGCGGAGATGCCACTGGCGCGATAGGCCGCAGCGACGGCCTCGGCGTCTTCCGCCCGCGCCTGCTGCACGACCTCGAGGCGGTGGCGGATCTCCATGGGCAGCAGCGCCAAAGCCGGCGGCACCACCTCGGAGAAGTAGCGCGCGCCTTGGCTGCCGCCGAACACCAGCAGCGACAGGGGGCCTTGCGGAAGAGGTGGCGAGAACGGGCGCTTGGCCGCCGCGATGACCGAGCTGCGCACCGGGTTGCCGGTGAGGCGCGCCTTGTCCGCCAACTCGGGCGCCAGATATTTCGTCGCCGCGAACGAGGTGGCGATGCCGGTGACGCCCTTGGCCAGCATCTTGTTGGCGCGCCCGAGCACCGCGTTCTGCTCGTGCAGCAGGGTCGGGATGCCGCGCAGCCCGGCGGCCTTGAGCGGCGGGAAGGTGGGATAGCCGCCGAAGCCGACCACCACCTTGGGCCTGATCTCACCGAGCAGCTTGAACGCGGCGATGAGCCCGCGCGACAGCAGCAGCGCCGTGCGCGCCATGGCGACGGGAGACTTGGAGCCGAGCGTCGCCGATGGGAGGCGATGGATGGAGCGCGCCGGGAAACCGGTGCCGTAGCGGTCGCCGCGCATGTCTGTCGCGAGGTCGACGGCGATGCCGCGCCGCGCCAGCTCCTCGGCGAGAGCCTGAGCGGGGAACAAATGTCCCCCGGTGCCGCCGGCCGCCAGCAATACCGATGCCGCCTGCTTCGTCACTTCTGCACCGGTCCTGAAGGCTGCAAGCCGACGACGTCCGTCAGCAATGGCGGTTTTCTGAGGCGGGTGACGTGCGGGCGGTGACGCGTCAGCGCCAGCAGCATACCCAGCGTGATCGAGACCGCCAGCATCGACGATCCGCCCGATGAAACGAACGGCAGCGTGATGCCTTTGGCGGGGAGCAGCCCGACGTTGACGCCCATGTTGATCAGCGCCTGCAGCCCGAACAGCAGCGCCAGCCCCTGGATCGACAGCCGCGTCGCTGCCTCCCGCTCCTGCGCCGCGGTGATGAGCACGCGCATGACGACGAAAGCGAACAGGCCGAGCAGCACCATGCAGGCGATGATGCCGTACTCCTCGGCGACGACGGCGAAGATGAAGTCGGTGTGGGCGTCGGGCAGCGCCGTCTTGATGGTGCCCTCGCCCGGGCCGCGCCCCAGGAAGCCGCCCTCGGAGAACGACTTCATGGCGCGATCGAGCTGCGAGTTGTCGCCCGGCGTCGGGGCGAAGAAACTGTCGACGCGAAAGCGCACGTGCGCGAACGATGAGTAGGCGAAGGCGGCGCCCATGGCGCCGCACACGGCGATGATGCCGGCACCGAGCAGCGCCTGGCCCGAAAGAAAATACAGCGTCGCCCACACGGCGCTGACGAGCAGCGTCTGGCCGACATCAGGCTCGGAGATGAGCAGCCCGGTGAAGCAGGCGGCGATGCCGATGGCGAGCGGCAGCGCCGGCATGTCGCGGCGCCTCTCGCTTTCGGCGAACAGCCAGGCCGAAACGACGACGAAGCCCGGCTTGGCGAATTCCGACGGCTGGATCGTGTGGCCGGCGATCGACAGCCAGCGGCGCGCGCCGTTGATCTCCGGCCCGAAGAAGTGGACGCCGATCATGCCGAGCAGGGCGACAAAGAACAATGCGAGCGCGAGGCGCCGCACGCCGCGCGGCGAGAACAGCGACACGGTCAGCATGATCAGCACGCCGACGGCGGAGAAGATGAGGTGGCGCTCGACGAAGTAGTAGGTCGGCAGGCCCTTGCGGATGGCGACGGCCGGGCTCGCCGCCAGCGATAGGATCAATCCGGCGCCGACGAGGGCGAGAATGGCACCGACGAGCACGTGATCGACGGTGAACCACCAGTCGGCGACGCGGCTGCGGTCGGCGCGCGACAGCCTCATGCCGCGCCCCGCTTCATGGACATGCCAGGGAGCGCAGCGACCAGCGCACGGAAAGCGTCGCCCCGCACCTCGAAATTACGGAACTGGTCGAACGAAGCGCAGGCGGGCGACAGCAGCACCACCGGCTCGCGCACGGCGGCGGCGCCGGCATCGCGGGCGGCGGCAGCGGTCGCTGCTTCCAGCGTGCCGCAGCGCTCGAACACCACTTTGCCGTCGAGCGTGGCGGCGAACTCTTCCGTCGCCTCGCCGATCAGATAGGCCTTGGCGACGCGGGAGAAGTGCGCGGTGAGGCTGGCGATACCGCCGGCCTTCGGCTTGCCGCCGAGGATCCAGTAGATGTCACCAGGGAACGAGACGAGCGCCTTCTCGGTGGAATCGGCATTCGTCGCCTTGCTGTCGTTGACGAACAGCGTGCTGCCCTGACGGCCCAGCTCCTCCATGCGGTGGGCGAGGCCGGGAAAGGTCTTGAGGCAGCGGGCGATGTCGGCGGCCGGCAGCGGCTCGGGCAGCGCCAGCAGCGCCGCACTGGCGGCGCAGGCGTTCTCGGCGTTGTGCGATCCGCGCAACGAGCCGATGCCGGCCATGTCGGCGATCTCGGTGACGCGACCCGCCGCGCGGCGCACGATCTTGGTGCCGTGGACGCCGACGTCGCAGTCGGCGCCAGCACGGGCGGAGATGCGCAGCACCGCGTCGGCGCCCTTGACGGCGCGCAGGCTATCGGCGGTGGCCCGGCAATAGGCGTCGTCGATGCCGACGACGGCGCGGCGCGCGCCTTGCGGCAGCCGCGCCTTCACCGCCGCGTAGTTCTCGATGGTGCCGTGCCGGTCGAGATGATCGGGCGTTACGTTGAGCAGCACGCCGACGGAAGCATCGAGACTGGGCGCCAGGTCGATCTGATACGACGAGCACTCGATGACGTAGTGCCGCCCCGGCGCGAACTCCTCCAGCGACAGCATGGCCGTGCCGATGTTGCCGCCGACCTGCGTGTCGCGCCCGGCGGCGCTGAGGATGTGCGCCGTCAGCGCAGTCGTCGTCGACTTGCCGTTGGTGCCGGTGATGGCGATGAGCGGCACGTCGAACTTCTGCGCCCGCCGCTCGCGCACGAACAGTTCGAGATCGCCGATCACCTCGACACCGGCAAGCCTGGCCGCCCGCACGGTCCAATGCGGCGCGGGATGCGTCAACGGCACGCCCGGCGCCAGCACGAGGGAGTCGTAGATGGCCCAGTTCGTGGCCTTGAGGTCGGCGGTCGCCACGCCGGCCTCGGCTGCCGCCTCTATGCCGGCCGCACTGTCGTCGCCGGCGACGACTTCGGCACCGCCGGCGATCAGCGCCTTGGCGGTGGCGATGCCGGACGCGCCGAGGCCGAACACCGCGACCCGCTTCCCGGCAAACGTTGTGATGCGAATCATGGCCGGAATCTAACGCAACTGGAGACGACGAGTGTGGCCCGCTTAGCGCAGCTTGAGGGTGGCGAGTCCGACCAACGCCAGGATCACCGAAATGATCCAGAAGCGCACCACGACGGTCGATTCCTGCCAACCCTGCTGCTCGTAGTGGTGGTGCAGCGGCGCCATTCGGAAGACACGCTTCCCAGTCGCCTTGTAGGAGGCGACCTGAATGATGACAGACAGTGTCTCGAGGACGAAGAGGCCGCCGACGATGGCGAGCACGATCTCATGCTTGGTGGCCACGGCGATGGCGCCGAGGGCGCCGCCGAGCGCCAGCGAGCCGGTATCGCCCATGAAGATCATCGCCGGCGGCGCGTTGAACCAGAGGAAGCCGAGGCCGGCGCCGATGAGCGCTCCGCAGACGACCGCCAATTCGCCCGTGCCGGCGACGTAGTGGATCTGCAGGTAGCTGGCGAACTTGGCGTTGCCGATGAGGTAGGCGATGAGGCCGAACGTGGCGGCGGCGATCATCACCGGAACGATGGCGAGCCCGTCGAGGCCGTCTGTGAGGTTCACCGCGTTGCCGGCGCCGGCGATGACGAAGACGCCGACGAAGATGAAGAACACGCCGAGGTCCAGCACGACGTTCTTGAAGAATGGCAGCGTCAGAACCTCGCTGATCTCGGGCGGGCCGAGATACATGACGAAGCCGGTGGCGATGGCAGCGATCAGCAGCTCCAGCCCCAGGCGCATACGGCTGGAAAAGCCTGACGAGGTGCGGCGCGTCACCTTCAGATAGTCGTCATAAAAGCCGATGGCGCCGTAGCCGAGCGTCACGCCGAGCACGATCCAGATGTACGGGTTGCCGAGATTTGCCCAGAGCAGCGTCGAGACGATGACGCCGGCGATGATCATGAGCCCGCCCATGGTCGGCGTGCCGACTTTGGAAAGGTGTGACTTGGGGCCGTCGTCGCGGATCGGTTGCCCCTTGCCCTGCTTGACGCGCAGCAGATCGATGATGCCCGGCCCGAACAGCATGACAAACAGCAGCGCGGTGAAGATGGCGCCGCCGGTGCGGAAGGTGATGTATTTGAAAACGTTCAGGATCCCGATCTGATCGCTGAGGTTCACCAGCTCATACAGCATCCAACTCTCCGAACGGCGTCTGCCGTGTGTTCGCGACCGGGGCCCATGTCAACCTGGGGCCTGCGCATGTTGTTGTCCGCCCTTGGCAATCAGCGCCTCGACTAGCGGCGCCATGCGTGAGCCCAGCGAGCCTTTGACCATCACCACGTCACCCGCGCGCACCGATTGCGCCAGCGCCTCGGCGATCCCTGCCGACTGCGCCGCCCACGCCCCGCGCCGCCGCGCGGGAAGTGCCTCGAACAGCCGCTGCATGTTGCGGCCACAGGCAAAGACCAGATCGACCTCTGCCGCGTCAACCGGATCGTTGAGAGCCACGTGCAGCGCGGGGCCATTCTCCCCCAACTCCAGCATGTCGCCGAGCACCGCGATACGGCGGCTATAGCGCGTCCGCGGGACCGCGGCCATCGCGGCCAATGCCGAGCGCATGGAGGCGGGATTGGCGTTGTAGCTTTCGTCGATGAGCAGGATGGAGCCGCCCGGGACGGCGATCTCGCGCCGCTCCCCGCGGCCCTTTGCAGCGCGCATCTCGGCGAGCGCCGGGACAGCCCTCTCGACATCGGCGCCGAGGGCGTCGAGCGCGGCGATGACGGCGAGCGAGTTCTGCGCAAGATGCGCCCCCGGTGCGCCGACGCGGTAGGCAATGCGCCGGTCACCAATGTGAACGGCGATGTCCGTCCCGTCGGCATCGAGCGACCACACTTCGGGGCGGACGTCGGCGTTTTCATGACGGCCGAAGGAAACGATGCGGGCGCCGTGCTCGCGGGCGCGCTGCTGCAACAGGTCATAGTGAGCATTGTCGCGGTTGAGGACGGCAACACCGCCGGGCTCGAGGCCGGAGAAGATTTCCGCCTTCGCCTCGGCGATCTTCTCGGTTGTGCCGAAGAATTCCAGGTGCACCGGCTCCACCGTCGTCACGATAGCGACGTGCGGGCGCACCAGCGCCGTCAACGGCGTGATCTCGCCGGCGTGGTTCATGCCGACCTCGAACACGCCGTAGCTCACCTCCGCCGGCATGCGCGCCAGGGTCAGCGGCACGCCCCAGTGATTGTTGAAGGACTTTTCGGCGGCATGCGTCGGGCCGAGGCGCGACAGGCAATTGCGCAGCGCCTCCTTGGTCCCGGTCTTGCCGACGCTGCCGGTGACGGCGACGATGCGTGCTTCGGTGCGGCGGCGGGCAGCGGCAGCGATGCTGCGCAGGCCCTCCAAGGTGTCACGCACGCGCAGGAGCGCGCCATCGCCGTCGACGCGCTGGTATTCGGCAGCGACGAGCGCGGCTGCAGCGCCCTTGCGGAATGCTTCGAGGGCGAAGTCGTGCCCGTCACGCACATCACGGAGGGCGACGAACACCTCGCCCGGCTGCAGCGAGCGCGTGTCGATGGAAAACCCAGTGAGCGGCACGCGCGGCGCGCCGTCAGCGATGCCGACGGCCGCCGGCACCAACTTGTCCCATGTCCACAGAGCTCCGCTCATGGCCTAGCCGCGCTCCAATGCCTTGCGCACTTCGTCATGGTCGGAGAACGGCAACACTTTGTCGCCGACGATCTGCCCGGTCTCGTGCCCCTTGCCGGCGACGACGACGACATCGCCGGCACCGAGCATGGCAACGCCGGCGGCGATCGCCTCGGCCCGATCGCCGATCTCCCGGGCGCCGGGTGCAGCGATGAGGATTTCCGCGCGGATCGCGCCGGGGCGCTCGGTGCGCGGGTTGTCGTCGGTGACGATAACGACGTCCGACTTCTCCACGGCAATGGCACCCATGATCGGCCGCTTGCCCTTATCGCGGTCGCCGCCGCAGCCCATGACGCAGATGAGCTTGCCGGTGGCAAAGGGGCGCAAGGCGTCGAGCACGGCAGCGAGCGCCTCGGGCTTGTGCGCGTAGTCAACGACGGCAAGCCCGCCGCGCGCTTCGCCGATGATCTCGAGGCGGCCTTTGACACCCTTCAGTCCCTGCAACGCCGGCAGCACGCGACCGGCGACATCGCCGGTGGCAATGGCCAGCCCCGCCGCAACCAGCGCGTTCGAAGCCTGGTACTCGCCGAGCAGCGGCAGGCGAATGTCGAACACGCGTCCCTCGTGCGCGATCGACATGCGCTGCGCAAAGCCTTCACGCACCAGCCGTTCGAGTTTCAAGCCCTCGCCTGCCCGTCCGACAGTGAAGACCCGGCGGCCGCCGCTTTGCGCCGCCTCCGCCGCGCGCGCGCCTTCCGGGCTGTCGGCGTTGATCACGGCCGTGCCGTCGGCGGGGAGCAGCTCGGAGAACAGACGCAGCTTGGCCGCGAGGTATTCTTCGACCGTCGGATGATAATCGAGGTGATCGCGCCCGAGGTTGGTGAAGGCGGCCGCCTTGATCAGCACGCCGTCGAGCCGATGTTGGTCGAGGCCGTGCGAGGAAGCTTCGAAGGCCAGATGCGTGACGCCCTCGGCGGCAAGCTCCGCCAGCGTCTTGTGCAGGGAGACGGGATCGGGAGTCGTCAGCGAACCGTAGAGGGCGCTGTCGTCCTTGATGAGGCCGATGGTGCCGAGCGAAGCGCTCTTGTGTCCGAGCGCGGCGAAAATCTGCCGCGTGAAGTCGGCGACCGAGGTCTTGCCGCTCGTGCCGGTGACCGCGACGACCGTGTGCGGCTGCTGCAGGCCGTAGAACCTCGCCGCCATGAGCGCCAGCACGCGCCGCGGTTCGGCGGCGCGCAGCACCGGAACGTCGCCGATGCCGAGAACCTCCGTGTCGTTGCGGACGAGGATGGCAACGGCGCCCTTGGCAACGGCATCGCTGATGAAACGCGCTCCATCCGCCTTGCTGCCGGCGATCGCCGCGAAGACGAAACCGGGCCGGACGTTGCGGCTGTCGGACGTAATGCCGGCGACCTCCACGTTTCCGGATCCGGCCGGAGCGGCGGCGTCGGCCCCGATGAGCGAGGAGAGGAGCATGGTTCTCCTAGTGTCCTGATCGCGAAATTCGTCGCCTCGTGCCGCAGATGTAGAACGAATTTCGCGATCTGAAGGACACTAGGCTGATCTAGTGACCCAGTGTGATTCAGATCGAAAAGTCCGCTCCTCTACCCAGCCGCAGATGATATGGCGAACTTTTCGATCATCACACTGGGGAGCTGTGAAACTCAACGCCTCGACAATGACGCGGACGTGCGCGCTTCACCGTGCTTCATATTTTGCGTGCGTCGAGGCGTCAAACGCCATACCGGCGCCCCCCGTCGTTGCAGCCTGTGTCGGCAGCATCCCGAGCAATGGTCCGATGCGCGATATCACGCGACCCACCGTCGGCGCCGCGTTACGCGACGCCAGCACCTCGCCGCTCGTTTCCTGCGTGCCGGACGGCTCGAACAGCAGCACGAACACGAGGTAGCGCGGGTTGTCCATCGGGAAGGCGGCAAGGAACGAGGAGATCACGGCTTTCTCGCGGTAGCCGCCGACGCCAGGCATCTCCGCGGTGCCGGTCTTGCCGCCGACCTCATAGCCGCGCACTTCGGCAAGCTTGCCGGTGCCGGCTGGCTCGGCGACGTTGCGCCGCATCAGCGCGCGCATCTTGTCGCTGGTCGTCGTGCTGACGAGCGGGATCTCGGCGATTCCCGCATCCGCCTGCTTCCTGACGAACGTCGGCGTCACCTTGCCGCCGCCGTTGATGACGGCGGCAGCGGCGGCAGCGAACTGCAGCGGCGCCATGGCGATGCCGTGGCCGTAGGACGCGGTGATCGTTTCGATCTCGCCCCAGCGCTGCGGAACCTGCGGCTGCGCCATGGTGCCCGCCTCCGTCTTCATGACGTCGAGCAGCTGCATATGGCGCAGGAAGTCCTGGAAACGCTGCGGCCCGGCGAGCAGCGCCAGCTTGGCGGCGCCGACGTTCGAGGAGTGCAGAAAAATCTCCGCCACCGACAACGGCCGGCGCAGCGGATGCAGATCCTTGATGGTGAAGCGCCCGGAGGTGATCTCGCGGCGCGTGTCGATGACCGTCTCCGGCGTCACCAACGCCTGATCGATGGCCATCGCCACGGTCAGCGTCTTGAACACCGAGCCAAGCTCGAACGTGCTGCCGGCAATCTTGTCGAGGCGCGCCTGCTCCATGTTCGGCTT
>CAZOOS010000045.1:0-2634 GCA_964581475.1 uncultured Hyphomicrobium sp. | reverse complement strand
TTGTTGTCGATGTTGACGTAGCCGAGCACGTGGCCCGCCAACCTGCCGCCGGGATAGGCGCGGCGCAGCTCGAGGCGAAAGTCAAAGCCGGGCAGGCCGAGGTTATGCACCGCTTGCGCCGAGCGCGGCGGCAGGCCGCGACGCACCCACACGAAGCGCCGGTTGCGGTCGGAAAGCTCCTTGCGCAGCGCATTGGCGTCGATATCGGGGAAGACGGCAGCCAGCTTTTCGACGGCCTCGTCGCGATCGATGACGCGCGCCGGGTCGGCGAACAGCGAGTACGCTTCGACGTCGGTCGCCAACAGGCGCCCGTTGCGATCGACGATGTCGGGACGCGCGAAGCTGTGCGCCACCGTTTCGTTGAGCGAAATTGAGCTTCCGCTGACGCCCATCAGCGCCAGGCGTACGAGCTGGGCGCCGACAGCCATGAAGAAAAGAGCCATGGCGACGGTGGCGATGAGCGTGCGCAAGGGTCCGTTGGCGGCCTGCGGCAACCGCGCGGCATCGCCTTCCTCGCCTTCGTCCATGTCCGTACGCGACTCTGCCACCGCTCAGTTCCCCGCTTTCTTGCCGCTGCCGCTATCCTTGCCGGCAAGCACGCGCGCCACGGCGTCCTCCGGTGTCGCCGCAAGCTGCTGCTCGGTTGCCGGGCCGAGACCAAGCGCGCGCGCCAGCGGTTCGATCCGCTCGGGGCGTCCGAGGTGCGCGCGTTCGGCTTTGAGGACGGAGATGTCGCTGCGCGCCTTGTCGATGGCCCGCTCCTGCTCGGCAACGCGGGCTTCGAACAGCCGGGTGTCGTAGTTGCTGCTGTAAAGAACGAAGGCGCTGGCGATGGTGAGGATCAGCGCCCCGAGAATGATCAGCCGCATCACGCTGCCTCCAGCCGTCCGCCTCTAGTCCTCCACCGAGGGCACCCCGAGCTCGGCCTCATCGAGCGGCCAACTGGGAGCGGCGGTGCGCACCGCGGCCCGCAAACGTGCCGATCTGGCGCGCGGGTTTACCTCGAGTTCTGCTTTCGAAGGTGTTAACGGACGCGAGTTAACAATCTCGAAACTCGGTGCTGCAATTTTTACGGATTGCGCCGGCAAGTGCCGGGAGCCGCGCGATTCTTTGCCCGCCCGCTCCTGCAGGAACCGCTTTACGATGCGGTCCTCGAGCGAATGGAACGTGACGACCACTAGCCGTCCGCCCGGCTTCAAGGTGCGCTCGGCGGCGGCCAGGGCCCGGGCCAGCTCTCCCAGCTCGTCATTCACGTAGATGCGTAACGCCTGGAAGGTCTGCGTCGCCGGATGCTGGGGATCACCGCGGCGGCCGCCGACGGCGCGCGACACTAGCTCGGCCAGCGCCCGCGTGGTGGTGATGGGTCCATCTTCCGTGCGCGCCTTGACGATCAGCCGCGCAATGACGCGTGAGCGTCGCTCCTCGCCGAGCATGTAAAGGATGCGGGCGAGGTCATCCTCGTCGGCCTCATTGACGATGTCGGCGGCGGACGGCCCCGACGACGACATGCGCATGTCGAGTGGACCATCGGCCTGGAAGGAGAAGCCGCGCTCGGGCTGGTCGAGCTGCATCGATGACACGCCGATGTCGAGCACGATGCCGTCGACCGGCGCAACGCCCTGCTCGCTCGCCACGAGATCCAGCTCGGAAAAGCGCGACTCGAGAACCGTGAGACGGTCGCCGAATTCTTCGCGCAGCGATGACGCGCCGAGTACGGCGCTCGGATCGCGGTCGAGGGCCAGCACATGGCAGCGGGCAGCCGCGAGGATGGCGCGCGTATAGCCTCCCGCGCCGAACGTCGCGTCGATGTAGGTGCCGCCGTCTATAGGCCGGAGGCTGGCAACAACCTCCGAAAGCAGCACGGGGATGTGGCGCGCACGACCGGGCTCAGTGGCTCCTGGCCGGCGGCGCGCCGTCATCCCCGTGCTCCTTCGCTGCCGTCGTCCTCGTCTGAGGACGAACGGTTCCCCGCGCCGAAGAGCTTGCGTGTCTGGTGGACTTTCTCCCGAGCACGCTCGCGCCGTTCGGCGAAGCGCTCAGGTTGCCACATCTGAAATTTGTCACCCAGGCCGACAAAAGTGACTTGGGACGTAAGGCCGGCGTGCGCGCGAAGCCCTTCAGGAAGGCTGATGCGCCCGTCGCCGTCGATGGCGAGAACCTGGACGTCGCCGTAGAGTGCGACAGACAGCTCGTCGCGCTCATCCGAATAATCCGGCAGGCCCGCGAGAAGCCCGTCGATCTTTTTTGCAAGTCTCTCGCCGCCAGCATCGAGAGCCGGAGCTTCGAGCGCGGGGTAGCAGTAGATGCCGCCAGCGCCTGCAGAGGCGTAGCCGTCGCGTTCGAGCACGGCGCGGAAAGGGGCAGGGATTGAGACCCGGCCTTTGGCGTCGATCTTGTTTGTGAATGTCGAGACAAAGCGGTCCATCCCCTCGTTCCGGCCTCGCGCACCACTCAAATTCAACGCACCGCGAAAGGGACGTCCCTTCGCTCATTTGCCGTTGCACCGGCGGGGGAGCCGTGGCGGTCGCTCGGGCCTCGAGCCCTCGATCGAAACCGGCGCCCAGCCACGGGACCCTGCCCGGTGCGGTCGGGCCACTATGGGATCGCATGGGATGGGATGGACGTCAATGGTTT
>CAZOOS010000044.1:13171-16765 GCA_964581475.1 uncultured Hyphomicrobium sp. | reverse complement strand
CATCACCAAGATGGGCGTGCACTCGACGACGCACATCGACGCGCCGTGGCATTACGGGCCGATGTCCGGCGGCGCGCGCGCGCAGACCATCGACGAGATGCCGCTGGAAAAGTGCATCGGCCCGGGCGTCGTGCTCGACCTCACCCACAAGGCCGACGACGACGCCATCACGCCCGCCGACCTCGAAGCCGCGCTGGCCAAGACCGGCGCCACACTGGACGAGCGTACCATCGTGCTCATCCGCACGGGGCGCGACAGTCTGATGGGCAGCAAGGAGTTCTGGAAGCGCGGCACTGGCATGAGCGCGGCGGCGACCGAATGGCTGCTCGACCGCGGCCCCACCGTCATGGGCATTGACCAGTGGGGATGGGATCTGCCGTTCCATGCGCAGATCGCGCGTTCGAAGGCGACGAACGACGACACGCTGTTCTGGGAAGCGCACCGCGTCGGCCAGCGGCGCCCCTATTGGCACATGGAGCAGCTGACCAACCTCGGCGCGCTGCCGCCGCGCGGGTTCGAGGTCATGGTATTTCCTTTGCGGATCGTCGGCGCCTCCGCCGCCCCCGCCCGCGTCGTCGCCGTCATCCGCTAACGATCGCCCGAGCATTTTCTTCTCCTTCCCCCTTGATGGGGGAGGGTGGGGTGGGGGTGGTGCACCAATGCCGATCTTGTGGACACCCCCCTCCCCTAACCCTACCCCGCAAGGGGGGAGGGAGACTCATTTGGCTATCGCGTCAGTGTGCGGGAGACGGCGTCGTGCCAGGAGGCGAGCAGTTGTGAGCGCTCGCCGGAGGGCATGCCGGGCGTGAAGCGCCTGTCGAGCGCCCACAGGTCGGCGAAGCGGGCGGGCTCGGGATAGAAGCCGGCTTGCAGCCCCGCGAGATAGGCCGCGCCCAGGGCCGTCGTCTCCACCACCTTCGGCCGGTCGACAGGTGCATCGATGATGTCGGCCAGCCGCTGCATGGTCCAATCGCACGCCGCCATGCCGCCGTCGGCGCGCAACACCGCGCTCGCCGCCGCCGGGCAATCGGCGCGCATCGCCTGCAGCAGGTCGTGGGTCTGAAAGCACACCGCCTGCAGTGCCGCGCGCGCCAGCTCGTTGGGACCGGTGTTGCGCGTGAGGCCGAACAAGGCACCGCGGCAGTCGGGGTCCCAGTAGGGCGCGCCGAGCCCGACGAACGCCGGCACCAGCACCACGTCCTGCCCGGCATCCGCGCCGGCCGCCATGCGGCCCGCCTCGGAGGCGCGCGCGATGACCTTCAAGCCGTCGCGCAGCCATTGCACCGCGGCGCCGGCGATGAAGATCGAGCCTTCGAGCGCGTACGTGCGCTTGCCGCCGAGCTGGTAGGCGATTGTGGTCAGCAGCCGATGCTTCGACGCGATGGCTTCGCAGCCGGTGTTGAGCACCGCAAAGCAACCGGTGCCGTAAGTGGACTTCAGCATGCCCGGCGTGAAGCACGCCTGACCGATGGTCGCCGCCTGCTGATCGCCGGCCATGCCGCGAATGGGAATCGCCGCACCGAGCAGCCCCGGCTCGCTCTCGCCGAACTCCGCTGCGTTGTCGCGCAGCTCGGGCAGCAGCGCACGTGGCACGCGAAAGATGTCGAGCAGCTTGTCGTCCCACTGGCCGGTGCGAATATCGAGCAGACACGTGCGCGCGGCGTTGGTGACGTCGGTTGCGTGCACGCGCCCGCCGGTCAGACGCCACAACAGAAAGCAGTCGACGGTGCCGAAGGCGAGCTCGCCGCGCTTGGCACGTTCGCGGGCGCCGGGGACGTGATCCAGGACCCACGCGATCTTGGTCGCCGAGAAGTACGGATCGAGCAGCAGCCCGGTCTTCTCTGCCAGCACGCCTTCATGGCCGGCGGCACGCAGCGCCTCGCAGACGTCGGCCGTGCGCCGGTCCTGCCAGACGATGGCGTTGTGGATCGGTCGCCCCGTTGCCCTTTCCCAGACGATCGAGGTCTCGCGCTGATTGGAGATGCCGATACCGACGATGGCCTGCGGACCGCCGGCCTTGGCGACGGCCTCACGGGCGGTCGCCAGCACGCTGGACCAAATCTCCTCAGCGTCGTGCTCGACCCAGCCCGAGTGCGGGAAATGCTGCGTGAACTCCTTTTGCGCGACGCCGGCCACCTGACAGTCCGCGTCGAACAAAAGCGCGCGCGACGATGTCGTCCCCTGGTCGATCGCCAGCACGTAACGCGCCATGCCGCCCTCCCCGGTTGCTTAACGCCGCACTGCGGTCACTTCTGCCATCGACAGATGCGCCACGCCTTAGTAGCAAGCCCTGCCCGCCATTCCCATCGGAGCCGATCCCCGCATGAGCGCCCCGACGACCAGCGATCCGCAGAAGCCGTCATATCTCTCCGCCCTGACGGTCTACCTGCGCCCCAGCGTGCTCGTCATCATGCTGCTCGGCTTTTCCTCCGGTTTGCCGCTGGCGCTGTCGGGCGAGACGCTGCGCGTGTGGATGGCCGACAGCGGCGTCGACCTCGGCACCATCGGCCTGCTGGCGCTCGCCGGCCTGCCGTACACGCTCAAGTTCATCTGGGCACCGGTGGTCGACGCTTGGCAGGTGCCAGGACTGTCGCGCCGTTTTGGCCGCCGCCGCGCGTGGTTGATTGCCTCGCAGCTCGTGCTGATGGCGGCGATCGTCTTTCTCGGCACGCGCGACCCGGTCAATGCCCCATGGATGATCGGCCTCGGCGCGCTCATCGTCGCCTTCGCCTCGGCGACGCAGGACATCGTCGTCGATGCCTACCGCGTGCAATCGCTCCCCGTCGACGAGCAGGCCGCGGGCATGGCCGGCTATGTCGCCGCCTATCGCATCGGCATGCTGGCTTCGGGCGCCGGCGTCATCGGGTTCAGTGCGTGGCTGGAGACGCTGGGCCTGAGCAAGGAAGCGGTGTGGCCGCTCGCCTACGCTGCGGCGGCGCTGCTGGTGCTCGTCGGCCTGTTCGCCGCCATCGTCGCCCGCGAGCCGCAATCTGACCTGCATGAGGCGCCGCAGAGCGGCAGTCCGGTCGCCCGCCTCTTCGAGACCGCCAAGGGGGCCTTCACCGAATTCCTGTCGCGCGATGCGGCGCTTGGCGTCCTCTTGTTCGTCGTCATGTTCAAGCTGTGCGACGCTCTTGCCGGCACCATGACGGCGCCGTTCGTGCTCTCCCTCGGCTACACCAAGGCGACGTATGCGGCGATCGTCAAAGGCGTCGGCCTTGCGGCTCTGCTCATCGGCGGCTTTGCCGGCGGCGCCGTTGCGCGCGCCCTGCCGCTCGTCACAGCGCTATGGCTGGCGGCGTTCCTGCAGATGTTTTCCAATCTGGCGTTCATCTGGCTCGGCTATCAGACCCCGAGCCCCGAGGCGCTGACCGTCGCCATCATCGTCGAGAATTTCTCCGGCGCCATCGGCACGGTGATCTTCGTCGCCTACCTGTCGGCGCTGTGCCGCAATCCTCTGCACACGGCGACGCAGTACGCGCTGTTGACGGCGCTCGCCTCGACGGGCCGCACGCTATTTTCCTCCGGAACCGGATTTGCTGCCGAGGAGCTGGGCTGGCCGCTGTTCTTCCTCGGCACCTCGCTCACCGCCAT
>CAZOOS010000044.1:0-13071 GCA_964581475.1 uncultured Hyphomicrobium sp. | reverse complement strand
TCCTTGAGCAGCTCCTCGAACAGGTCCATGGACACATAGTCCTTGTGCTGCCGGCATAGCTCGCGCGCCTTGGAGTAGAACTCCTGCGCGATGTACTCGCCCTTCAGGTCGCACTCGAGAACCTCCTTCAGGTTCTCGCCGATCATCATCGGCGCGATCTCCTGCATCTTGGGGAAGCCTTCGAGGAAGATGATGCGCGTGATCAGCTTGTCGGCGTGTTGCATCTCCTCGATCGACTCTTCGCGCTCCTTCTTGGCGATCTTGGTGTAGCCCCAGTCGTCGAGACGACGATAATGCAGCCAGTACTGATTGACCGCGCCGAGCTCCAACTTCAGAGCAAAGTTCAGCGCGTCGATAACGTCCTTATTGCCTTTCATGGCTGCCCTCTTCCGTGCCTGGCGGATTCAAATTGGGATAGCTGAGAAATCGGCGGGCTGGCCGCGACATGACTCAGTGCAGCGTTCCTCGAACGAGGACGCGAGGGCGATTGTGGTTGGTTAATGCAGACGATGCCAGCGTAAAAAACGCTGGCGCGCTCGCTCAGGCGATTTTGCGAACGCTATCCTCTGAACCCTGAGTCTCCGACTCAGAATTCTTCGCGCCGCTACGCGACGTGGAGCGGCGCGAAGTGAACTCGAGCAGCTTGCTGCGCGTCGATGCGCAAACGGTGGGGCAAATCAGCCCCTTCTTCTCGAGCTCTTCAACCTTGTTGTAGATCGTCTCGACGGCGAGCGGCGCGCAGCTGCAGCAGTTCATGCGCTTGGCGAGATGACGATAGACGATGCCCGGAGTCGGAATAGGTGCATCCGGCGCGCGCAAGATTTCGAGCAGCGCACCCTCGATGTCGCGGTCGGTAATGACGGTACAGGAACAGACGATCATCGGGGCACCCTTGTGCGCATTTTCTCCAAGGCCGCGCGTGCCTTAAATATGGAAAGGCGAAATCAACTTTTGAAGCCCCGGCAGCGTATGTCAAGGGTTGTTACGCCGCACGCTTTAGCGATTGGCCGTGAGGGCGCAACGTCGCCGGTTTCAACCCTGGCGTTAACCAAGCGCCCGGGGGGCCGACTGCTGGCTGCGGCGGGTGCGTGAAGCGGGAGCGCGCAGGGGGTTTTTGCCGCTGCGCCCGCCGGAGTCGCGGCTCGCCTGCGCCTGCTGGGCGGCGGCCATGTCTTCGAGCGTGTGCTGGTCGAGAACGCTAATGAAGGCATCCAGCGCATCGTCGACGATCCGGTGCAGGCTGCCGCGTGCGCCGGCGCCCTTCTCCTCGGGCCCCATGGTCTCGATCGAGCGCACGACGTCGCCGATGCGGATCTTTGCCGCCGGGCGGGCCAGCCGCACGCCGCCGTGGCGACCGCGCACCGAGCCGAGAAAGCCGGCTTTCGACAGAAGGTGGACGATCTTGAAGGCGTTCTGCGGGGTGATCTCGAGCCGTTCGGCGATCTCGGCGACCTTGATGAGCCGGCCTTCGGCCTTGGCGCAGTCGATCAAGATGCGAACGGCGTGGCTCGTGGATTTGTTGAGGCGCATGCGAATCTGAATCTTGTCCGGGGTTCTGTCAGCGTTAAGTCCATTGCACCGGCTTGGCAACAGCCCGCCCGCAGTCCGGCCTGCAAGATGCGCAAATCCGACTGCAATTTGCCCACCCTAGCAGGCTAAGCGCCCGTACGGCAGCACAATTCGAACCACGGCGACATTCCCTCCCCCCGCTGTTTGCGGGCACCAGTTGCCCGTGTTCCGCCCGGAACAGCATCGGCGGCTCCGCACCCCTACCGTTACCCCACGGATGTTCCGCGCAGGCGCTGAGCCGCGCCGTCTTCAACCACCAAGTTAGGAGCAAAAAAAACGAGGCACCGGATCCAGCGCCAACATTTTGACGCTGCTCGATATTCACCCAGTTAGCCCGTCCGCAGACGCTTTTCGCCGGCGCGGAGGGTGAAGATTTTTGTCCTGTTCCGACCGGAACAGCGGCATGATGGCGCTCGCGTCATTATCAGCGTCATGGAAGCCCAGCCGGGCGCCACGCACTGGACCCGACGGAGAAAGTCATGACTAAGCTGCTCGCCCTCGCCACCGCCCTCATCTTTGCAATCTCCTCCTTCGCGACCACGGCGCAGGCCGGGATGCGGGTTGGCATCGGCATCGGCGTTGGCGGTGTCGCTCTTGGTGCTCTCGGCGCCATGTCCAACAGCGGCAGCCGTCGTAGTGAGGCGCGCGAATATAGTTCGCGCAAGAAAGAGCGCGCTGCCCGCCGCGAGAAAGCTCCCTCGCGCACCGCCAAGAAGTCGAAGTCGGAGCCGGTTCAGCAGGCCTCCGAGGAGGCGGCTGAGAAGAAGACCCCGGCTTTCGCCGCAAGCAGCGAGGCCAGCGGCATCGCCACCAAGGACGGCGCGCCCGTGTCGCCAGTGACCATCGGCTCGACGGACCTAGCCGCGGCCCAGTCGGAGAATTCATCGATCTCACTCGCCTCGGCTTCGACCGCCGATGCGTCGAAGAAGATCGACACGGCCAGCCAGGAGACGAAGAACCTCGACTGCAAGAAGTTCTTCCCCTCTGTCGGCATGACCCTCTCGGCTCCCTGCGAGTAGCCCGCAACACCGAGAGAGGTCTAAGGTTTCATCGGTCCCGGCCTCACCGCTGGGATCGATTTTTTTGTGGCTAAGACGCCCCATGTCCGCGCACGCGCAGCGCGTGTTACGTCGGGAACAGCCCGCAGAGCCCCGTCTCGGCATCATTCTTGCGCGATGCCAACTTTGGGGACGACGATGATCAAGACACTGACCGTGGCGGCCTCCACTCTCGTTGCGCTGAGCGCCGCCTTCGGCCCCGCTGCCCATGCTTGCGACGAGGATTGCGCCTATGAGGCGCAAGAGGCCGCCTATGAGCGCGCCTACGAACGCGAGGCTGCGCGCGAGGAAGCCGCGGAGGAGGGCTACGATTCAGGAAGCCGCTCCGGCTCCGCACGCCGCCGCGGGCAAGCCGCTCAGGGCCGGACTGCGAAGCGATCGTCCGTGCCGCTTGCTGCCGAGCGCCAAACGGCCGAACCGAAGCCAGATCCAACGCCGCGCACGCAGACCCCGTCGCCGCGCATCAAGGTCGCCAAGGAGAACTCTTCAATTTCCACGGGTTCCGGCTCCGACCGGCGCGAAGTCGCCGAGGACGACAGTTACGTGCAGCCCGCCAAGACCATCGGCTGCAAGACCTACTTACCCTCGGTTGGCATGACCCTCTCGGTTCCCTGCGACTGACCTGCTTTACCCCCCGCCTGCCTCCAGCAACTCCATCCCGGCCTCGCGCCGGGATTTTTTTGCTCCGCAGCCAAGCGCAGCGACGGAAGTCTCGCGCTTGTTCCGCCCGGGACAGCGCCGCCGCGGGGGTTTGCCCATTCTCCCCTCAGTGAATGAACCCAACCCCTGGAGACGACCATGAACAAGTTGCTCGCCGTGATCGCCGCCACCCTGCTCGCCGTAACCGCGATCGCGTCCGGCGCCGAAGCCGGCTTTAACCTTCGCATCAAGGCTCCCGCCGGCTTCTCGGAAATGCACAAGGCCGGCTGCGGCGGCTCCCACGTCCGCGCCTTCCGCCAGCGCGCCGTGCGTCAATCGGTTCGTCGCTCCAAGCCGCGGGTCGAGGTCGCCAGCCGCCCGGCCTCCAAGCCGGCCGTAGTCGCCAAGGCCGAAACCAAGGCGCCGGCGGATGTCGAGACCATCGAGACCGAGGACGTCGCCCAGATCGAGAACTCGTCGATCACCACCGAACAGAAGGTTGCCGAAATCAAGACGCCGAAGACGGTAGAGAAGGTCGCCGAGAAGCCGGGCAAGAAGGTCGAGCAAAAGGTGGCCGCCGCAGGCGAGCTTGGCTGCAAGACCTTCTTCGCCTCGGTCGGCATGACCCTCAGCGTCCCCTGCGACCAGAAATAATCCAACTACGAGCGGCCCCGGACATCCTCCGGGGCCGCTTTTCTTTGGCCACGTCGCAAGTGCCGGTGGAATCTTTTTGGTTGTGCCGACCGGAACAGCGTCCACGAGCCGCCCGCCCCAAGGTGCCGGCAAGGTGAGAGACCGAAGGTCGGCTCATCGAGTGAAACACCAGCATGCATCCACTGGAGGAAGCAAAAAATGTCTAAGTTATCGGTCGCCCTCATCGCCGCGCTCATCGCGGCCGCGACCATCTTCAGCTCGGCGGCCGAAGCGGGCTTCAAGATTCGCCTCGGCTTCGGCGGTCCGCTCCACGCATTCAACGCCCACGGCAACGGCGGTTTCAAGAAGCACCACCACCGCAGGCGCTACATCGCTCGGCGCATCGTGAAGAAGGAAAAGGTCTACGTCGCCAAGCGCAAGACGACGTCGGAGCCGAAGGTCGCCAAGGTTGAGAAGGTGGCCAAGCCGGAGGTTGTCGCCGCGGTTCCCGTCATCGAGCCGGAGGTGATCGCCGACAGCGAGAACTCCTCGATCACGACCGCGGCACTCGACACGGCTAGCGTCGACCCGGATACGGTGACCCCCGTCGAGGTCAAGGCCGAGGCGGAGACCGTCGAAGCCAAGCCCGCGGTTTCCAAGCCGGAAAAGGCTGCGAAGCTTGACTGCAAGAAGTTCTTTCCCTCCGTTGGCATGACACTCAGTGTGCCCTGCGAGTAAGGATTGACCTTCCGTTAGGCCGCGAGCCGGTTGATGGACCGGCTCGCGGCTTCATGACAATCTCCCGGCAGCGGCCGGGCATATTTCAACAGACCGCCATAAACCACCGCAATGCATTACGCGGGGCGAAGGGGATCACCAATGCAGGCGCATGCCGACACTCTGCCGCTCGCGGCGCAGACTCCTCAGGGCAAACCGAAGGCCGTCAAGATGGCGGCCAAGCTTGCCTACCGAAACCTGTTTCACGACCGTCTCAGCCTTATCGTCACGCTCACGGGCATCGTCTTCTCCGTCGTGCTCGTCGCCGTGCAGTGCGGCCTCTACATCGGCTCGGAGCGCATGATCGCCGCCATGCTCGACCAGGCGAAGGGCGACCTGTGGGTCGTGCCGCTCGGCACCAAGAGCTTCGACGATCCATCGCTGCTGATCGGCCATGAGAAGTATTCGGTGCTTTCGACCGCGGGGGTCGCCGACAGCGAGGAGCTCGTCGTCGGCTTTGCCGCCTGGCGCAAGCCCAAGGGCGGCACCACCGCCGTGCTGCTGGTCGGCTCCGATCACAAGAACGGCACGCTGAAACCATGGAACCTCGTCGCAGGCAGCCTCGGCGATTTAGACGCGCCGCTCGCCGTTGCCGTCGACGACACGTACTTCGCCGATCTCGGCGTCACGAAGAACGGCGAGACAGCGGAGATCAACGGCGTACGCGTGAAGATCGCCGCCGTGACCCACGGCATTCGCTCCTTCACCACGCTGCCCTACGTGTTCACCTCGCTGAAGCTGGCGCGCATGCTGATCGATGCCGGCGCCAACCAGGCCTCGTATGCCCTCGTACGCCTAGCCCCCGGCGCTGATCTCGAGCAGGTGCGTGCCGATCTGGAAGCCCGGTTGCAGGATCGCGAGGTGCTGACCCAGCAGGAGTTCCGCAGCCGCAGCGTCGACTACTGGCTGTTCCAGACCGGCGCCGGCGCCGCGTTGATCGCCGGAGCCGCGCTCGGCATGATCGTCGGCGTCGTCATCGTCGCGCAGACGCTCTATTCGAGCACCAAGGACCACTTGAACGAGTTCGCCACCTTGCGTGCTCTCGGCGCCTCGGCCGGTTACATCCACAAGGTCATCCTCATCCAGGCGATGCTCAGCGCGCTCGTCGGCTATGCCATCGGCATGGTGATCTCGATGCTGGTGATCTGGGCGTCGAAGGACTCGACGCTATTCATCATCATGACGCCCGGACTTGCCGTGCTTCTCTTCGCTTTGACCATTGGAATGTGCGCCATCGCCGCCGTATCGGCCATCTTCAAGGTGACGCGCATCGATCCCGCAGGAGTGTTCAGCCGATGACCGACGCCCACACCGACCGCAAGGTGCTTCTCGACGCCCGCGACATCGTCAAGGTGTTCGGCTCGGGCGCCGGCGAGGTCAGGCCGCTGAAAGGGGTCGATCTCAAGCTCTACGCCGGCGAGCTGACGCTGCTCATGGGCCCTTCGGGATCCGGCAAGACGACGCTGCTGTCGATCCTTGGCTGTATCCTGTCGCCGACCGAAGGCCATATCGAGGTGGCCGGAAACTCGACGCTGGGGCAGGACGCCGAAGGGCTCGCCAACATCCGTCGCCGGCATGTCGGCTTCGTCTTCCAGGGATACAACCTCTTCCCGACGATGACGGCGAGCGAGAACGTCATGCTGGCGCTCGACGTGCGAGCAAAGCCCGTCGTCGATCCGCCGACGCACGCCCTCAACGCGCTCATCGCGGTCGGCCTCGGACATCGCGCCAAGGCCTACCCCGCCAAGCTGTCGGGCGGCGAGAAGCAGCGCGTTGCTCTGGCGCGTGCGCTTGCCGGCGCGCCGTCTGTCATCCTTGCCGACGAGCCGACGGCGGCGCTCGACGCGGAGAACGGCCGCGCGGTGATGGCGCTCCTTTCGGAGGTGGCCAAAGATCCCAACCGGGCTGTTCTCGCCGTTACACACGACCACCGGACGCTCCCGTATGCAGACCGCATCGTGCGTATCGAAGACGGAAAAATTCACAGCGACGAGCGGCCGACGAAAGGCGCCAACCCAACCTACGGCGCCGATCAGCAAGAAGATGCTCACGCACGTGCAGAGCTATTGAGCCAGGCAGACCCTGGCACGCCCGACGATGACAACCCAACCACTCCCCCGAGCTCGCTCGGCGGCCGCTATAGGATCAGACGTCATGCTTAGGACTGTTGGAATTGTTGCCGCTCTCGTCGTCGCCGGTCTCGGCGGCTACGTGCTGAGCGAAGGCACGTACTTCTCCGGAGACGACAAGACCACCAAGACCGAGGCCAAGACAGGCACGCCTTGGGTGGCAGCGGCTCCCGGCCGCGTTGAGCCCGGCAACGGCGAGGTCAACATCGGCGCCGCCATTCTCGGCCAGGTCGCCGACGTGCCAGTGAAGCTGAACGACAAGGTGGAGGAGGGCGAGCTGCTCATACGCCTCGACGACGAGGAGGCGCGCGCACGTCTGGCTGCGGCGGAAGCCGAGGCCGGACTGCGCAAGCGCCAGCGCGACGCCGAACCGTCGACCTCCGGCCGCGAGGACGTGACCAAGGGCGAGGACAACGTCTACTCGGCCGAGCGCGAAGTCATCGGCGCGCGCTTTGAGCTCGACGCCGCCCTCAGCGGCAAACGCCGCGGCGAGGCGACCGAGCAGCAGTTGTCCGACGCACGCCGCCGCCTAGCCAAGGCTCAGGAACGCGTCGAGCGCGAGCGTCTCAACTATGCGCAGGCGCAAGCCAAAGCGAGCTTGCCGTCGCCCAACCAGTTCGAGTCGGCGCTCACCACCGCCCGCGCCAACGTAGCTCTGGCAGCCTCGCAGCTCGACAAGACGCGCATCCGCACCCCGCGCGCCGGCAACGTGCTGCAGCTCAACGCCAAGAAGGGTGAAATCGTCGCTCCATCGCCCGAGCAGCCCCTGGCCGTCGTCGGCGACATGTCGAACGTGCGCGTCAAGGCCGAGGTCGACGACGGCGATGTCGCCAAGATCAAGGTCGGGCAGAAGGCATTCGTGCGCTCGATCAACTATCCCGGCCGCGACTTCGAAGGCACCGTCGCCGACCTGGCGCCGACCATGGCCACCCCGCGCATCTCCGCGCGCGGCCCGCGCCGTCCGTCGGACATCGAGGTGCTGGAGATGACCATCAACCTCGACGGCAAGGTGCCGCTGCTGCCCGGCATGCGCGTCGACGCCTTCGTGCGTCCCGACCGCTGACGGCCGGTCGGAGTCGCAGCCGCGCCTCCGACTACTTCACGGGAATACCCAGGCGCGCGAGCAATGCATCGCGCGCCTTTGTCGTTTGCGCGTTCCATTCCGCCCGTTTGGAGAGGACGAGGTTCGCCTGCGAGCGCAGGATTACGCCGTCCTCCAGAACCTTCAGTCCATTGGCCGAGAGCGTCGCGCCCGTCGTCGTGATGTCGACGATGAGATCGGCGGTGCCGGCGGCGGGCGTGCCTTCGGTGGCGCCCAAACTCTCGACGATGCGGTAATCGGCGAGCCCTTTGGCTGACAAGAACCGCCGCGCCAGATTGAGGTACTTGGTCGCCACGCGGATGGGCCGCCCGTGCTCGCGCCGGAACATCGCCGCGGCAGCCTCGAGGTCGGCCACCTCGTTGACGTCGAGCCAGCAGCGCGGCACCGCAACGACGACGTTGGCGCTACCGAAGCCGAGGGGCTTCACCAGCGCCACGCACTCGTCGGCGTTGGAGATGTTCTCGCGCACGAGGTCTTCCCCTGTGACGCCGATGTGCGCGCGCCCCGAACCGAGGGCAGAAACGATCTCGGAGGCCGAGATGAAGGCGACGTCGATGCCGTCGACACCCTCGAGCTCGCCGCGATAGCCGCGGTCGTGGCCGACCTTGCGCAGCTTCAACCCCGCGGCGGCGAGAAACTCTGCCGTCTGCTCCATCAGCCGCCCCTTCGAGGGCACGGCAAATGTCATGCGTGCGCTCATCATTTGCCTCCGCGCACGACGGCAAGCAGGCGTTCGGTGTGGATGGCGGCGCCAACGGCGGGAACGTTGCGGGGCGCGCCCACCGCCTTCAGCAGACCGTCGTAACGGCCGCCGCCGCCGACCGGGCTTGCGGGGCCGAGCGCATCGACCACGGCTTCGAAGACGAAGCCCGTGTAATAGCCGACGCTGCGCCCGAACTCGGCGGAGAAATCCGCAGCACCCATGTCGACTCCGCTCTCGCTGAGCAGCATGGCGCGGCGCTCATAGGCGTCGAGCGCCTCGTTGAATGCGGCGCTGGCGTTGCCGACGAGCTTGCGCAGCGCCGCAGGTGCCTGCGGTGCAGCCGTCTTCGTCCGTACATAGGCTTCGATCAGCGCCGCGGTCTCGGGTTTCAGCGGCGGCGCCTTGGCGTCGGCCGCGATGGCGAGCAGTCCCTCGGCGATTTCCGCCGCCGAACGCACGCCGATGAGCTCGATACCGCCCCGCTCTAGGTGCTCGGTTACAAGAAGCTCGGCCTTCTCCGGTTCGTTCGGGTCGAGCGCCTCGATGAGCGCGCGCGGGAAGGCGGCGGCCGAGCGTGCCGGATTGGTCGACAGCCGCTTCAGCTCGGCGCGAAACGCTTCGGGGCGCAGGAAGTGATGCCGCAAGCGGCGGCGCCAACGCTCGGGAAGGTTGGCCGAGCGCAGCAGCGCGTCGAACAGCGCCACGTCGCCGATGCGCAACTTCCAACCCGGCAGCCCGGCCTGCTGCAGCGCGCGCAGAACCAGGACGAGCGTGCGCGCGTCCGCTTCCTCCGCGTCCTTGTCGCCGAAAGCTTCAATGCCCGACTGGCGGAACTCGCGCGGGTGGGAGGCATCGGCATTTGCGGGTTGAAAGCGGAAAGCCGGCCCGTTGTAGCTATAGTATGCTTCGCTGTCGGCCGCGGGGTGCCGCTGCAGATACAGACGGCACGTCGGCACGGTGAGGTCCGGCCGCAGGCACAGCTCCTTGCCGTCCATGTCGGAGAACACATAGGTGCGTCCGCGGAGCGCCTCGCCGACGACGTCCAGGAATACGCCGGCCGGCTGGATGACCTCCGGCGCAACGGCCTCGTAGCCGGCGGCGATGAACACCGCCAGCAGCGTACGGGCTTGTGCCTCGAGAGCCTCGAAATTTGCCGGCGGCGCCGCAATCATGACCGCGCCCATGTCCTCGTCAGCGTTAAGGGTGCCGTCTTGTGAACGAGCCGGCGCGGCTCGGCAAGCACCATGATGCCCGTAGGCCGCAGTGCCGACCTCGGCTAAGTTCGCGCAGACAGCGAGCGGTGCCTTGCGGCCGTTAACCGGCTATGCTGGCGGCGCTTGCCCTGCCGTTGGCATAGGGACGTTCGGGATCATTCAGGGGGCCGTCGATGAAACGCTACCTCGTCGCAGCCGGATTGAGCGGGCTGGCATTTGCCGCCATCGCCACCACAACCTTTGCAGTAACGCCGCCAGCGCCGGTCCCGGCCGTGCCCCCCGAAACCGCCGCGCCGCCGCTCGCCGAGACGGCACCCGCACAGGCGCAGGCGCCGCCGGCCGCCACCGACGCTCCTGCCGTACCGGCTGGCGAACCCGCCGCGCCGGCAGCGCCCGAGCCGCTGCCCCTGGAAGAGGATGTGGTCGAGGAAGTGTGGCCGATGCCGGTCGAGGACTTCCTCGCCGGCAGGTACCTGGAACGCGCCGACGTCGTCTTGACGCGACGCGCGTGGGACATCTCCTCGTGGGCCATCCGCTGGGCCACCAACTCTCCGTTCTCGCATGCGGCGATGGTGTTCACCGGACCGCAGTTCGAGAGCGGCTACAGCAGCACCTTCGTCATCGAATCGGGTACCAGCGGGGTCGACCTCACGAACCTGCGCGACTACATCGCCGATAAGAGCGCCTTCATCGCCATCAAGCGCTTCAGGCAGCCGTGGTTCGACGAGCCCAAGCAAAGCCGCGTCCGCGGGCTGCTGCTCGACAAGATCAAGGCCACCTATAACTACTGGGCCATCGGCACTATCGCGCGCAATCTGTGGTTCGGCGTCGAGCGCAGCGTCAGCGGCGACCAGAAGACCATTCGCCGCTTCCGCGAGCGCAATTGGGACTCGCCGACCGAGTTCATCTGTTCTGGCCTCGTGCAGATCGGCTTCGTCGAGGCGGCACTGGAATACATCAAGGCGGGAACGCTGCCGCCGACGGCGCTGAATGAAGTGGTCTTCGAACCCGAAGCGGCGACGCGCCTGCCCGAACGCGAGGACTGGGGCTATCTCGACGCCGAGTCTTCGAAAACGACGGCCGTGCTTTTCCGCAAGCAGAACTTCGACCTACTGCAGTCGGTGACGCCCGAGGATCTGGCGGCCAGCGACAAGCTCGAGTGGCTCTACTTCATCAAGAACGGCATGGTCTACAAAGTCGCCACCTACGACGGCGTACGCAAGCTGATCGAATAGCCAGCGCTCAGCGGCCGATATCGAGGGGCTCGTTGCCGACGTCGGGGGCTTTGCGAGGCGTTGCCTGCCGCCGCGAGGGCAAATCCGGGAGACGCTGCACAACCTGTCCGGGCCTACCGCCACATCCGGCGACGCAGGTGACGGCGTCGGAATCGGCCGCATCCGCCTGGCCGCGCGTGGGCGAGCCACCCATGCTTCCCGCCGTCGTGCGCATCTCGCCGGCGCGGGCCGCTGCCGGCATCGGCAGGATCTGCACGATCGACGGTTTTCCCATGCATCCGGCGACGCAGATGGTGACGAAGTCGCGCGGGTGCGCCGCCAGGAGCGACTTCACGCGCGGATTGGTGGCGGGCATGCCCTTTTCGCCGACATGACCGACATCGACAACATCACCATCCTCGACGAGCTCTTCCGCTTCGGCCGGCAACAGAGCCGGCGCCAGGACGAGAGCACAGCCGACGGTCAGGCACGCCAGCGCGACCGAGGGCCTGAGACGTCGCACCGCCGGCGCCCAGGAACCGGACGCAAAGGTTTCAAAGACGGAAAGCCGCTGCCAACGCATGCACCACATTGCGACGCGCCGGCAGACCGGCGCGCGCCCTCTTGGCCGACGGATGGTCGACCTCGCGGCGAGCTTCGCAATTCAGGGTAAACAAAGCCCTTCGCGTCGCCGCGTCCGAATTCGGCGGCACGGCCGGCGTCAGGGCGGCGCCGGTGCAAACCGCCAGTAGTCTCCACCCGGGCCGGTAATCTTTCCGGGCTTCAAAGCGCGCATCTCCGGCGGCCGCAGCCCCGTCCGCAGCAGCTCGCCAATGTCCTCCAACAGCTTGTTGTTGGACGCATAGCCGGAATGGTTGATGGCAAAGGTGTCCGTCGACGCCGACGTCACGTCGATCGTGTCGATGCCGTCGATGATCAGTGGGCCGGCCGGCGGCACGTCGCCCGCCCGGTAGCTGCCCCAGAAGTTCCGCGACACGATCAGCGCCCGGTCGTTGGAGGCGACATACAGCGTCACGTTCTTGGCGAGGCCCTTGATGGTCCGCGCCAGGTTGGTGAAGCTGTCGGCGTCGACGTCGGGCGCGGCGAGAACGATCTGGCTGATCTCCACGCCTTCAGGCGTCGACGAGCGCATGTCGCGCAGCACGTCCATCAGCGGCTGGTTACCCATCGAATGGGCAATGATGCTGACCGACTTGGCGCCCGTTTGCTTCACCACCATCTCGAGAAACTCACGCAGATACGGCTCGGAGGCCTGCGCGCTTTCGCGATCGTAGGTGTAGCTGGCCACGGCGCCGCCGGACGGCCAGCTATAGAGGAATGTCGCGCCGTCGAAATCGAGGTCATAGGCAATCTGCGCCGTGCGGTAGAGCGCATTGTCGAACGACGTGTTGTAGCCGTGCACGAACACCACGGCCTGATCCTTGAACAGCTTGGAGTCACCGAGGCGCGCCTTCACCTGCGCCAGCAGCTCCTCCTTGGTGAGTGCCTTGATCTCCTTCACCGTGAAGTGCGACTTGGGGTCCTCCTTCTCGGCATAGATGGTGACGTCGAAGTAGGGGATCTTCACCACCCATGGCCGCTCGACGTTCGGCACCTCGTGCACCTTCGGCACGGTGATCAACGCCTCGCCGAGCTGCAGCTTGCGCGCGCGATCGGAGCCAAAGACGAGCCGCTGGGCGTTCGGCTGCACGGCGCGGTCGGTTCCCCAATACACGGGCACCACCTGCCAGTCGGCTTCCGGCGCCGCCGCGGCAATGACGCCGCCCCCCGACGGGGCCGCGGTGTCCTTCGCCGGCGGCTTTGCCGTGCGAACCGCTGCCGGCGGCGCTGCCTTTGAGGCTGCGGCGGCTGGCGGCGCGGGCGCTGGTGCCGCCCCGAGGTCAGGCAGCGGCTGCGGCGGCGGGGCTCCTTGCCCGCTTCCTCCGTTGGCAAGCGGTGGCGGCGGGACCGGTTTGGGCGCTTCCGCGACGGGCGGTGGCGGGGGTGAAGGCTCGTCGGCCGGCGCAGCACCG
>CAZOOS010000043.1:0-16787 GCA_964581475.1 uncultured Hyphomicrobium sp. | reverse complement strand
CGAGTCTTATAGGCCCCGGGGAACATATGTGCTTCTAACAAACCCCGCAGCGGGATCAATGTAGAGGACCGTTGGCCAATATTCCAGTCGGTTCCGGATCAAGGTGTCATCCTCGGGACAAGCCCGAGGATGACAAACGCGCGCTAAGCGCGGCGCTTGGCGGCGGCGATGCTGGCCGAGGTGCCGGCCGCGTTGCCGTCGGTGGCATCCCACAACTCGTCGGCGATGGTCAGCGCGGCCATGAGCAGCAGACGCTCCTCGCCGACGTTGCCATGCTCGCGCGACAGCGCCTCCATGCGGCTCTTGACGTACTCGGCGAGTTCTTGCAGGCGCGGCTCCTCGCCGTCTCCGCAATCGAAGCGGTAGGAGCGTCCGTTGACAGTGATCGCGACCTGACCCATCGCCCCCACCGTGTGCAGCACCCCTTGGAAGTGCTCAGGCGTCGCCTTCAAGCACGTTATGCAGCGAGTCTATCGCCCAATCAATGCGGCTCAGGGCTTCGTCGCGCGCCTGCTCCAGCGTGGCGATCGTCGCCTGCGCCTCGGCCAGCTGCGCCTTGAGCTGATCGCGCTCGCTCTCGGCCGCCTGCAGGCGGGCCTCCCCGTTGCGTTTGGGATCACCGGGAGCTGCACGCCCGGTCCGTTGGCGCGGCGGCGCTGCCTGCCGCTTGCCCTTTTGCGATACCCGCTGAGCCATATTGGTCCTGCCCTCCGAGATTCGCCCAGCTGCCCCCTGGCGATCCACGGCTGCCTTCCCGTGTCATGACCTTAAGTGTCGCTCTTCGAAGGCGTCAACAAGGCAGCGCGAGAACCGACGCGGCTCCAACAGGAATTTCATGTCACACAAGTTGCGCGCTAATTCCGGTCGACGTTCAGCACGCCGGGTGATGCCGCATTGACACCATGGCCTTGCGTCCAGTTAATGGCCGCGCCTTGTGCAAGAACCGACAGAATACCTAGAAACGAGCGCTCCAAGGAGGCGATGAAGATGGCTGTGAAGGTTGCGATCTCCGGATTTGGCCGCATCGGCAGGAACGTGCTGCGCGCCGCCGCCGAAGCCAAGCGCACCGACCTGCAGTTCGTCGCCATCAACGACCTCGTGCCGACGAAGGATAACGCGCATCTGTTCAAGTACGACAGCGTGCACGGCACCTTCCCCGGCGAAGTCATAGTTTCCGGCGATTCGATCGATGTCGGCCTCGGCGCGCCGATCAAGGTGCTGGCCGAGAAGGACCCCTCGAAGCTGCCGTGGAAGGATCTCGGCGTCGACATCGTCATGGAATGCACGGGCATCTTCACCGACAAGGAGAAGGCGCAGGTGCATTTGACCGCCGGCGCCAAGCGCGTGCTCGTCTCGGCCCCCTCGAAAGGCGCCGACATCACGGTGGTCTACGGCGTCAACCACGAGAAGCTGACGGCCGACCACAAGGTCGTGTCGAACGCCTCGTGCACGACCAATTGCCTCGCCCCCGTCGCCAAGGTGCTGAACGACCTCGTCGGCATCCAGTCGGGCTACATGACGACCATCCACTCCTATACCAACGATCAGCGCATCCTCGATCAGGCGCACAAGGACATGCGCCGCGCGCGGGCTGCCGCACTGTCGCTGATCCCCACCTCGACCGGTGCGGCGGTGGCCGTCGGCCTGGTGCTGCCCGAGCTGAAAGGCAAGCTCGACGGCACCTCCATCCGCGTTCCGACGCCGAACGTCTCCGTCATCGACCTGAAGTTCATCCCCGGCCGCGAGACGACGGCGGAGGAGATCAATAAGGCGATGCAGCATGCCGCCGCGCAGCAGCTCAAGGGTGTGCTCGACTATGTGACGGACGAGCTGGTATCGATCGACTTCAACCACTCGCCGTTCTCGTCCAGCTTCGATGCGACGCAAACGCAAGTCGTCGACGGCAAGCTGGTGCGCGTGATGTCGTGGTACGACAACGAGTGGGGCTTCTCCAACCGCATGCTCGACACGGCCGTCGCCATGGGCAAGCTGCTCTAATCACCCGTCACACGCGGATCCATGGATCCCGGCAACATGTGCCGGGATGACACTGGTGCGCTAGCGTCGATGCTACGCGGCCGTCAGGCTCGGCGGAGGATGGCGACGGCTTCGATGTGCGGCGAATAAAGAAACTGGTCGATCGGGGTGACGCGCTCCAGGTTGAAGCCGCCATCGATGAGCATGCGCGCGTCACGCGCCAGCGTCGCCGGGTTGCACGACACGGCAACGATCGTCTTCACCCCCGATGCGGCGAGTGCAGCCGCCTGTGTCGCCGCGCCGGCGCGGGGCGGATCGAACACCGCCGCGTCGAAGCCCTGCAGCTCCTTGACCGACAGCGGCTCGCGGAAGAGATCGCGCAGCTTCGTCTCGATGGGCTTCAGCCCCGGCGTTCGATTGGCGGCGTTCGCCAGCGCCGTGATCGCCGACTTGTCGCCGTCAACGGCTAGCACCGGCGCGCGTTGCGCCAGGGGGAAGGTGAAAGTGCCCATGCCGCAGAAGAGGTCGACGACGCGCTTGGATTCGCCCACGGCCTGGGTGACGAGGCGCACCATCTCGGCTTCCGCCGCCGGCGCCGCCTGCAGGAACGAGCGCGCCGGCAGCACCACGTTGGCGGTGCCGAAGCGCACCGCCGGCACCGTCGCCTGATAGAGCGTGTCGCCGGCGAGCGTCAGCCGCGCCAGCTTCAAGGCGGTGGCCTCCCGCGCCAGGAACTCGCGCACCTCGACAGACGGATCGCCGGGCACGTCCTCGATGGCGACGTCGAGGCCGTTGGCGGCGAGCGTGACGACGACGCGTCCGGGGGCGCGGCGCGACATCAGTGGCTCGACCAGACGGCGCAGACCGGGCAGCGCCCGCACGATGGCCGAGGCAGTGACGGGGCACTCCTGCAGATCGACGATATCGACGCCTTTCGACTCGTGGAAACCGAGCACGACGCCGCGTCCGGTCCGGCGCGCCGAAAACGACGCGCGCCGCCGGGCGCCGAGCCCGACGGTCGCCACATGGCCGATGGGCGCGTCGATGCCGCGCGCGGCGAAAGCCGCCGTCACGAGTTCGCGCTTCCAAGCGAGATAAGCGGGCGTGCGCAGATGCTGCACGGCGCAGCCGCCGCAATGGGTGAAGTGGCGGCATACGGGCGCGATGCGTTCAGGGCTCGCCCCGATGACGGCGATGAGGCGCGCACGCTCGCCGCGCACATCCGCCTGCACGCGCTCGCCGGCGAGCGCGTAGGGGACGAAAACGGGACCCGACGGGGTATCGGCGATGCCGTCGCCCTGGGCGCCGAGGCGGGCGATGTCGATGGCCTGCGTGTCACCCATCGCGCAACGCACCAATGAGGAATTCGACGTTGCCCGAACCGCCTTTGACCGGCGAGGGAACGGAGCCGGCGACGCGCCAACCGGGCTGCGCGGCGAGCCACGCCGTTACCGAACGAAGGGCGCTTTCACGCGCTTCGGCGTCGCGCACAATGCCTCCCTTGCCGATGCCGTCGGGTCCCACCTCGAACTGCGGCTTGACCAGTGCGACGAGGAAGGCGCCGGGCGCTGCCAGCTCCAGCGCCGGGCCAAGCGCCTTGATCAGCGAGATGAAGCTGACGTCGGCGGTGATGGCCCCCACCGGCTCGGGCACGGTCTCGCGCGTGAGGCGCCGCGCATCGAGACCCTCGAGCGAGACGACGCGTGCATCGGCCTTGAGGCTCGGATGAAGCTGGCCGTGGCCGACGTCGGCGGCATAGACCTTCGAGGCGCCGCGCTCAAGCAGCACCTGCGTGAAGCCGCCGGTCGAGGCGCCGACATCGAGCGCGATGCGGCCCTGCGGGTCGAACTCGAAGGCGGCCAGCGCCGCCGCAAGCTTTTGTCCGCCACGCGAAACGGCACGCGCCGCACCGGCATCGTTCAGCGTCAGCTTTTCGGTCTCGGCGAATTCGGCGCCGGCCTTGGTGCAGACGTCATCGCCGACCAGCACATGTCCCGAGCGAATGAGATCGCGGGCGCGCGAGCGTGTCGGCGCCAAGCCCCTGTCCACGAGCAGAAGATCCAACCGCTTTCGCATAGGCTCGAATTTAATATATCTTTGCGGGCGACGCGCAATCTCTGCGCGAGCTTAGTGGAGACGTACATGCGCAGCGCTCTTGCCGCTACTCTGTTGGTCCTGACGCTCGCCGCCTGCGGCGACAATAGCACTCCCGCCCCGCACGAAGCGCACAAAGAAGGTATGCCATCGGCGGACGGGATCACCCGCACCCCCTCGCCGCCGGGCGCCAAGGTTTTCATCGTTGAGCCCAAGGACGGCGCCACGGTCAAAAATCCGATAACCGTCAAATTCGGCGTCGAGGGCATGAAGGTCGTGCCGGCCGGCACCGACGAGCCCGACAGCGGCCATCATCACCTGCTGATCGACGCGAAGGTCGAAGACAGCACTGCCGTTCCTGCCGACGCTCAGCACATCCACTATGGGAAGGGGCAGACCGAAGCGACGATCGAGCTTTCTCCCGGCAAGCACACGCTGCAGGACGTGTTCGCCGACAAGGGCCACGTTCCGTTTGATCCGCCCGTGCAGTCGGACGTCATCACCGTCACCGTCGAATAGCCCTGCAGCCGCCGCCATCGCCGAGGGCCGTGGCCCCGCCACCTCGGCCCTTTTTGCGTTGCGGGAGCCATCGGGCGTCTCAACTTCGCGTGAGTGCGTGAACTTTCGTCGCGCCCTTGCATCGATCAGGGCCATTTCGCCGTTGTCACAACGGCCGGCGATAGTCCGGACCCGCAAACAACCGTTCCCGCAAGACCCAGGAGAGCCTGCATGCTGACCTTCGGACGCCGCCTACTATTGCAAGGTGCGGCCGCCGCCGCTTTGTCGACGATGGTGCGGCCGAGCCTCGGCTGGGCGCAGGACAACGGCCCCTTCAAGCTGCCGCCGCTGCCGTATGATTTCGGCGCACTGGAGCCGAGCATCGACGCCAAGACCATGGAGTTGCACCACGACAAGCATCATGCGGCGTACGTGAAGAAGCTCAACGAGGCGGTGAAGGACCATGGAAAGGTCGCCGCCATGCCGATCGATGAGATCCTGGCCAAACTCCCCGAGCTTCCCGAGGACATCCGCACCGCCGTGCGCAACAACGGCGGCGGCCACGCCAACCATTCGATGTTCTGGCAGGTAATGGGTAAAGACGGCGGCGCGCCGGAAGGAGACCTCAAGGCGGCCATCGACAGCGACCTCGGCGGTCTCGACAAGCTCAAGGAAGACTTCAATGACAAGGGCGGCAAGGTATTCGGCTCCGGCTGGGTGTTCGTCGCCGTCACGCCGGAGGGCAAGCTGTCGCTGGTCTCGAAGCCGAACCAGGACACGCCGTTGATGGACGGTGGGCGCGTGCTGTTCGGCAACGACGTGTGGGAGCACGCTTACTATCTGAAATACCAGAACCGCCGCCCCGAATATCTCAAGGCGTGGTGGGACGTCGTCAACTGGAAGGCCGTCGGCGAGCGCTACGCCGCCGCCAAGGCCGGCGCGCTGAAGGTGTAGCCGGCCGCGACGTCTCGCTAGGTGTCATCCTCGGGCTTGTCCCGAGGACCCAGTGCTCAGCGGTCTCCGACGACAAAATCCAGCGCTGAATGCAACAACGGGTGGATCCTCGGCCTAAAGCCGAGGATGACACTTTTTGCCTCGGAATAAGCTAATTGGACGCCGGTGCGTCCAGCGAAAGATTGCAAGCCTGCACGAACTTCTTTGTTGCCTGAGTCGAGCCGTTCAGTGTTGCGCTTCCGCTGAAGCTGGCATCACCCAGGTCGGCCTTCACGCCGTATAACAGCTTGCCCTTACCGTCCCGGATAGCCTTCACAACCTTCACAATCTGCTCGCTGTCCGCGTCGTTCTTAAAACCGATGAAGAGATCATTGTGCCTATAGGCGACGACGTCCAGCCACACTTTTTCGCCGTCACCCACCTTGATCGCCATTTTTGCGGGCGCGTTGTTCAGCACATCGTCCCAAGCACTTTTCTCAATGTACGACAGGGAAAGTTTCCCGCTGCTTGAGCAGTCAAGATAAATGGCTTGGCTCAATGAAATTAGGCCGGCCATTACTGCACTTTTGCCATCGGTCAAAACGTCCTCTTACACCTTGGTCGTCCACTGGGCCTGCGCCAACTGGCAGCAAGCAAAAAGCAACACGAGAGTTGAAAGAAGTCGTCGCATATTACCCCCCGGAAAAAATCGGGCAGATTCTATGCTTGGAAGGCGATCAAGTCCAACTAGGCGCGGCTGGCGGCGTCGTCGAGCGTCTCGCGGCCGAGGGCCCCCAGCACGGTGGTGACGATGCCCGCCCCGGTCAGGCCGGCCTGCTCGTACATCGCATCCGGCTTGCCGTGCTCGATGAAGAAGTCGGGCAGCACCATGGTGCGCACCTTGAGGCCGCGGTCGAGCAAGCCGCTGTCGGCAAGGAACCGCAGCACATGGCTGCCGAAGCCGCCAACGGAGCCCTCCTCGATGGTGACGAGAACCTCGTGGTTCTGCGCCAGGCGACGGATGAGATCCTCGTCGAGGGGCTTGGCAAAACGCGCATCAGCGACCGTCGCCGACAATCCGAACGCCGCCAACTGGTCGGCGGCCTTGAGGCATTCGTGCGCGCGCGTGCCGAACGACAGCAGCGCGACAGCCGAGCCCTCGCGCAGGACGCGGCCCTTGCCGATCTCCAGCGGGATGCCCTCGGCCGGCAGCGGAACGCCGAAGCCCTCGCCGCGCGGATAACGGAACGCCGAGGGGCGATCGTCGATGGCCGCCGCCGTCGCCACCATGTGCACGAGCTCGGCCTCGTCCGCCGCCGCCATGACCACAAAGCCCGGCAGGCAGGAAAGGTACGTCACGTCGAAGGCGCCGGCGTGCGTCGGGCCGTCGGCGCCGACGAGCCCGGCGCGGTCGATGGCAAAGCGGACCGGCAGGCGCTGGATGGCGACGTCGTGCACCACCTGATCGTAGGCGCGCTGCAGGAAGGTCGAGTAGATGGCGGCAAACGGCTTCAGCCCCTCCGTCGCCAGACCGGCGGCGAAGGTGACGGCGTGCTGCTCGGCGATGCCGACATCGAAAGTGCGTTCGGGGAACGCCTTGCCAAAACGATCAAGGCCGGTGCCATCGGGCATCGCCGCGGTGATGGCGACGATCTTGTTATCCTTCTTGGCCTCGGCGATGAGTGCGTCGGCGAACACGCGCGTATACGTCGGCGCCTTCGGCTTGGCGATATCCTGCGCGCCGGTGACGACGTTGAACTTCCCGACGCCGTGATACTTGTCATCGGAGGCCTCGGCCGGCGCGTAGCCTTTGCCCTTCTTGGTGACGACGTGCACGAGGATCGGGCCCTGCCGCGCATCGCGTACATTCTTCAGCACCGGTAGCAGGTGATCGAAGTTGTGGCCGTCGATGGGGCCGACGTAATAGAAGCCGAGTTCCTCGAACCAGGCGCCGCCCTGCCAGAGGTGACGCGTGTATTCCTCCATGCGCGCGGCGCGGCGCTCCCAGCTCTTCGGCAACTGGCGTGCGAGCTGCTTGGCGATATCGCGCAGATAGAGATAGGTGCCGCTGGACGAGATGCGCGCCAGGTAGGCGCTCAGCGCCCCTGTCGGCGGCGCGATCGACATGTCGTTGTCGTTGAGGACGACGATCAGCCGCTCATCGCGCGCGCCGGCGTTGTTCATCGCCTCGTAGGCCATGCCGGCGCTCATGGCGCCATCACCGATGACGCACACGACGTTGTTGTCGCGCTCGGCGAGGTCGCGCGCCACCGCCATGCCGAGGCCGGCGGAGATCGACGTGGACGAATGCGCGGCGCCGAATGGATCGTACTCGCTCTCGACCCGGCGCGTGAATCCGGAAAGGCCGCCGGGCGCGCGCAGCGTGCGGATACGGTCGCGCCGTCCGGTGAGGATCTTGTGCGGATAGGTCTGGTGGCCCACGTCCCAGATCAGACGATCGCGGGGCGTGTCGAATACCCAGTGCAGGGCAACGGTCAACTCGACGACGCCGAGGCCGGCGCCGAGGTGCCCACCGGTAACGGAGACCGCGTCGATCGTCTCACGCCGCAACTCTTCCGCAAGTTGCGGCAGTTCGGACTCTTCGAGCTTGCGCAGATCCTCGGGCGTGTTGACGCGATCGAGAAGCGGGGTCTTCGGAGCGCTGTCCACCGAACCATCCCGTGCTGTGATTATAACGTCTTGTTATGTCACACTGTCGCGCCCCCGCAAGGGAGCAAACGCCGCGGAAGGTTGCGGAAATGAAATAGCGCGGCTCCGGGGGGAGCCGCGCCGTCGGTAGTCCAAGCTGGGCCCGGAATTACCAGTGCCTGTGGCACTTCTTGTGCTTGCGGAACCAGTGGACGTGCTTCTTGCACTTGCCAGCCTTGTAGTACTTGGCGTGGTGATGCCGCTTCTTGAAGTGCGCCTCGGCGGGCGAGGTGGTGGCGACGCCAACAATGGCAAAGCTGCTGAGCAGGACGGCAAGGGCCATCAACGACTTCATTGGTACTTCTCCCCAAATATCAAGACAAAGCTCAAACTCGCGGATGAAAAGCGGAAAAAAGCGCTCTCCGATCTCTTGAGCCGGCGGCACCCTATCGAGGTTGTCCGGCACAGGCTAGAGGGCAGCGGCGCGCAGGGAACGCGCCGTAAACACGGCTAATACCGCCGCCGGTGCTAAGCCACCCGGGTGCAACGAAAAATTATTTTGTTCCACGCCGGCATGACGACGTTCCGCCGCAGGCAAAGCGGCGCGCCAGATGCGTGCACACCAGCGCAACTTCGCCTTTGGCGCGATTGACCATCCTTCATTCGCGCGTAGCTTCCCTGCGATGCGCCTCCAGTGGGTCACCGTCAACGACCGGATGCAGCGCGGCTATCGCTACGCGCGCACGGCGCGCGTCGGCCGCGACTTCGATCCGGAGTTCAAGCCGGAACTGACGCCGGCAGACATGCTGCGCCTGGGTGTCTTCGGCGGTCGCTACATGACGGATGGGCGGGGTGAGTTTCCGGCAAGCTGGTTCACGCACGCCAAGCTTGCCCCGGGCCGGCAGGGGCGCAACGTCGAGCTGAACTACTTCGGCGTCGACGCCAGCCAGCCGCTGTCGGAGTGGAAGAAGAAGGGCTGGATCTACGTGAACGACCCGCGCGGTTGGTTGCAGTGGTACTGCCGCTACTATATGGGCCGGCGGCTGCCGGAAGAGGACAAACGGCAGATCAAGCGCTGGAAGATGATCAAGCGCCACGTGCGGCAGATCGAGAAGAACTGCGAGCGCGGCGACGTCTTCTGCCGGCCGCGGCAGCGGCAAGCGCTGCTGCATTGGGCCTACGACAGCCGCAAGATCTGACCGCACGGGGCTACGGGTCGAGGGGTTCGGTGCCTTTGGGCGAGCCGTCGGCGGCGAAGGTCAGCTTTTCGACCTTGGCCTCGGCCTGGCGCAGGAGGCGGTCGCAGTGCTCCTTCAGCACCTCGCCGCGCTCGTAGATGACGATCGACTCCTCGAGCTCGACGTCGCCGCGCTCCAGCCGGGTGACGATACTCTCAAGTTCCTTCAGCGCGCGCTCGAAGGTCATCTCCTTGATGTCCGCGTGCTTGGGCTGCGTCTTCGACATGACCATTTCCATGCTGCGCTCCGATGCGTTGCCGCTGCGAGATTACGCGCCGGTATCCATCAGCGCCTTGACGTGCACCGCGACCGAGCGCGCCAGCGCGTTGAGGTCGTACCCACCTTCCAGCATTGACACGATGCGGCCGTTGCAGTGCCGCTTCGCCATGGCGGCGAACTTTTCCGTCGCCCACAGATAGTCGGCCTCGACCAGCCGCAAATTCGCCAGCGGGTCCGCCTGGTGGGCATCGAAGCCGGCCGAGACGATAAGTATGTCCGGACCGAAATCATGCAAGGCAGGAAGAATGCGCGATTCGACCGCCTCGCGGAACCGCTCGCCCCCGTCGCCGGCACGCAGCGGGGCGTTGTGGATATTGCCGACGCCGCGCTCGCTTACCGCGCCTGTACCGGGAAACAGCGGCATTTCGTGGGTCGAGCCGTAGAACATGTCCTTGTTTGACCAGAATATGTCCTGCGTGCCGTTGCCGTGGTGAACGTCGAAATCGACGATGGCGATGCGTTCCGCGCCGTGCTTTTGGCGCGCGTAGAGGCCGGCGATGGCGGCGTTGGAAAACAGGCAGAAGCCCATGGCGCGATCGGCCTCGGCGTGATGGCCGGGCGGGCGCACCTGACAGAAGGCGTTGGCGGCCTTGCCTTCAATGACCGCGTCGACGGCAGCGAGGCCGGCGCCGATTGCACGCAAGGCAGCCTCCCACGTGCCGGCGGAGACAACGGTGTCGCCGTCGATGTGGCGGGGATGCTCGAGCGGGCCCTCGGCGATGGCGCGCATCTTGGCGAGGTGCGCCGCGGGATGCGCCAGCAGGATCTGCTCCTCGACATCGTCGCGCAGCGGCGCCTCGGCGCGCACGAGGTCCTTGAAGATGTCGTGCGCAAGAACCTTGTCGATGGCGCGCATGCGGTCCGGCCGCTCGGGATGGCCGGCGCCGGTGTCGTGCTCGACGAAGGAGGGATGCGTCAGGAGGAGCGTCGCCATGGGTGCGCTTGCCGCGTTCTGTGTTGTGGGCCGCGTTGAGACGCCATGTTAACGCGCCAACGACGCAAAGTGCCAGAGCCCCGCTTGGCGCCGCCAATGCGCCGTCAATTCGCGCGCAGCCTAGCCGGCGGCTGGAACGCCGCGCGAGGTGAGCCAGCGCAAGGCGCGCACCGGCAGGGTGAGGACCGCCCACGCCTGCAGTAGCAGGAAGACGAAGAATGCCGGAATGCCGACGATCGGCAGGAAGAGGAGGACGAAGGCGACGAGCCGCGCGCCCTGGGCGGCGCGATAACCGGCGCCGCTCCCGTACTCGCCGCGCTGCTCGGGCGGCCACAGACGCGCGAACCAGCCGCTCGCCACCGGCCAGGCGAAGACGCCGGCGATGAGGCCGGCGAGATAGGCGGCCTGATACCAGAACGGCAGGTACGGAATGATGCGGCGATCGAGCTCTTTCTGGCGCTCCTCGCCGCGCGCGTGCACCTCGACGGCGGTGGTGACGACATTGCCGGTGACGCTCGACACCGCGCTCGTCCACCAGCCGCCGACGACACCGGTGATCGGCTCGCTGCCAGCCGACGATGGCATGGCGCGGATGGCGACGCGGCCGCTCGCCTCGCGCTGCACGCTGACACGGAACTCGCCGCTGGCGGCGCCCAGCGCATCGAGGAAGCCGCCGAACGTCGCCCGCTTCAGCGCGTCGTCGAGGCCGCCGACGGCAATCCGCTGCCACAACCAGTTGCGCCCGCCCGGCTGACGCGGCGTCTCGGCATGCAAGATGACGAGGTTGACGTCGTTGGCGGCGGCGGCGCGCGTCAATTCCGCGAGCTTGACGCTCTGCTCGCCGCCGCTCGATGGGCGAAAGTGCAGCAGATTGTCCTCGACGCGGCCGGTGACGAGCACCGTCTGCCCGCGCACCGACGACATGGCGGCGGCGAGCGCCGGCGGATCGATGGCATCGACCAGCGCCGTCTTGTTCTCCGGGTCGAGGCGCGGATACGACGACAGAGTCGGCGGGCCGGCCGGCTCCAGCGCCAGGGTGCGGATGCTCGAGCGGCTGAGCGGCCGCTCGAGGTGGGCGACGGCTTCATCGAACAGTGCGCGCTCGCGCAGCTCGACCAGAAGATTGGGGCGCACGGCCGCATACAGCATGCCGCTGGCGCCGTCCGCTCCGGCGATCAACGGATAGCTTTCGGCGCCGGCGACGACGTGCAGCTTGGCGCCGGGCGGCAGGTCCTTGAGCAGGGCGCGATCACGGAACAGCGTCTCCTCGCTGAGGTAGATGCCGAGGTTGCCGCCGCTCGGCGCCGCCTCGGGGAGCAGCGTCGGCACCACCCGCTGCAGTTCATCCGGCGTGCCGGCGGTGAACACATCGCCGTCGCGGTTGACGAACTTCCAGTGGCCTTCCGGCGTCGCGTGGGCGGCGAGCACGGCGCCGTCGGCGCCGGCCGGCAGCGTGCGGATGTGGGTGGCGGCGCGCTCCAGATCGACGATGCCGAGCTTGCCGGCGCCCAGTTTGCCGACGGCCGGCGCGGCATCCCCCACCTCGGTGCCGATGCGCCCGAGGCGGGACAGCCAGTTCGCCTGCGCGGCGCCGGCGCCGATGGCCAGCAGCAGCGCCACGCAGCCGAGCCGCAACAGGGCATGAGCGATCGTCAAAGCCGGGCGCATCGCCGTCCTTCCTACATCTGGAGGCGAGATTACACGCAGTTTGGACAGAATTCAGCCCGAGCGGGTATGAGTGCGCACGCAAATCGAGGACCGCGGGCCACCATGGGCATCGTCAAGGCATCGGATGAGGCCATACGCGCCGCCGCAGAGCACCTGCGCGCGGGGCGGCTCGTCGCCTTTCCGACCGAGACGGTGTACGGCCTCGGCGCCGACGCCACCAATGCGACGGCGGTCGCCGCGATTTTCGCCGCCAAGGGGCGACCACGCTTCAACCCGCTGATCGTGCACGTGCTGGACGTCGGGCAGGCCGGCGAGCACGCCGAGCTAACGACGCTGGCCCGGCGGCTCATCGATGAATTCTGGCCGGGGCCGCTGACCCTGGTGATGGACAAGCGCACAGGATCGCCGTTGTCGGACCTCGTCACCGGCGGCTTGGACACCATCGCCGTCCGCGCGCCCGATCATCCCGTGGCGCGCGCCCTGCTCGCCGCGACCGGCCGGCCGCTGGCTGCCCCTTCCGCCAACCGCTCGGGCCGCATCAGCCCGACGCAGGCCGCGCACGTGCTGGCGGATCTCGGCGATGAGGTGGCGATGATTATCGACGGCGGCGCCACCGCGCATGGACTGGAATCGACCATCATCGATGCGCGCGGCGACGTTCCCGTTCTGCTGCGCCCCGGCGCCGTCCCGGTGGAGACCATCGAAGCCGTGCTCGGGCAGCCTGTCGTGCGCGCCGCGATCGATCATGAGCGGCCGAATGCGCCGGGACAGCTTGCCAGCCACTATGCGCCGGCGGCCAAAGTGCGGCTCGATGCGCGCGAGGTGCGCGACGGCGAAGCGCTGCTGGCGTTCGGCGCCGGGGCGCCGCCGACCACCGGGCCGGTGATCAATCTCAGCGCGGCCGGCGATCTCACCGAAGCGGCGGCCAACCTGTTTGCCGCCCTGCGCGCGCTCGACGCCAACGGCTGCCAAACCATCGCCGTCATGCCGATCCCCGAAGAGGGGCTGGGCGAAGCCATCAACGACCGGCTGCGCCGCGCCGCCGCCCCGCGCTAGCGCTTCAAGGCGCGGCAGCGGGCTGTGCTTGAGGCGCAGGGTTCTCGGGCCAATAGGTGAAGATGGCGTAGGACGTCGCCAGCGACAGAATGGCGAGCCCGAAAACCGCGAACACTTTCAGCATGGGCATCCCGCAGAGCTCGATTGGTTTTGGAGCGAAAGACTAGATTAATTCGACCCAGCATGGGTTGCAGCCGCGATTTGCAGGTTACGCCGATTTCCGGCAACGCTATCGCCATTGGAAGTTAGGAGAACAGGCGCGTGTCCGGCAAGCCGGCAATTGGCCAAGCGACGGGCGCTACCGCAGGGGTGCGCGAGAGCGCACTGGCGCGCTTGGTCGACATCGTCGGGCCGGCGCACGCCATTGCCGACAGCGACCGCCAACAGCCCTACCTGCACGAGCTGCGCGGCCTGTATGAAGGAAGCGCCGCACTGGTGCTGCGTCCCGGCTCGACGCACGAAGTCTCGCAGATTCTCGCCGTCGCCAACGAGGCGCGTATCGGCATCGTCCCGCAGGGCGGCAACACCGGCCTCGTCGGCGGGCAGACGCCATCTCCCGACGGGCGACAGGTGGTGCTGTCGCTGTCGCGGCTGACACGCGTGCGCGACGTCGATGCGGCGGGCGGCACTATGATCGTCGAGGCCGGCGTTACCTTGGCCGACGCGCAGGCGGCTGCCGATAGCGCCGATCGCCTGTTTCCGCTCAGCCTGCCGTCGCAGGGAAGCTGCCAAATCGGCGGCGTGCTGGCGACCAACGCCGGCGGCGTCGGTGTGCTCGCCTACGGCAATGCGCGCGCGCTGACGCTCGGCCTCGAGGTGGTGACGGCGGACGGCGAGGTATGGGACGGGCTGCGCACGCTGAAAAAGGACAATACCGGCTACGACCTGCGCGATCTGTTCGTCGGCTCCGAGGGCACGCTCGGCGTCATCACGGCGGCGGCGCTGAAGCTCTATCCGCGACCGGCGGAGCGTGCTGTCGCGCTCGCCGCGTTGCCGGACACCGCGAGCGTCGCGGCGCTCTTTCGATTGGCCGAGGCGCGCGGGCATGCTGGGCTGACGGCATTCGAGTTCATGAGCCGCTTCACGCTCGAGCTCGTTACGCGCAACATCCCCGGCACGCGCCTTCCGTTGCGCGAGCTCGCCCCTTGGTACGCGCTGATCGAGGTGTCGAGCCCGGAGCCGGGCGGACTCGCCGAGGCGACGATGCAGCGGCTGCTCGCCGCCGCCGCCGAGCAAGACATCATCGCCGACGCGGTGATCGCCGGATCGCTGGCGCAGTCGCAGGCGCTGTGGCGGCTGCGCGAAACGGCCTCGGAAGCGCAGCGTCCCGAAGGCGGCAGCATCAAGCACGACGTCTCGGTGCCAGTGGCGCGCATCCCCGAGTTCCTCGCCGCCGCCGACGCGGCCGTCGCCCGCGTCTGTCCCGGCGCGCGCCCGGTCGTCTTCGGACACTTCGGCGACGGCAACGTGCACTACAACGTCACCCAGCCGCCCGGCATGGACAAAGCGGCGTACCTGGCATTGTGGGGCCCGATGTCGGCGGCGGTGCACGATGTCGTTGCCGGCCTCGGCGGCTCGATCTCGGCCGAGCACGGCATCGGCCAGTTGAAGCGCGATGAGCTGCTGCGCTTCAAAAGCCCGCTGGAAATTGCGCTGATGCGCCGGATCAAGGCGGCGCTCGATCCCAACGGCATCCTCAATCCGGGCAAGCTGCTCTAGCTGGAGCGGCGCTTGAGCGGCAGGCGCCAGCCTATGCGCGGCCACTTGATCGACGGACGCGGTATGCGCGGCGGGTGCCAGCTCGCCTTGACCCAATCCTCGGTGCCGTACAGCCACTGCTTGAAACCGCGGCGCGGACGCGTCTTGTCGTCGATGACGAGGTGCGACAGCGTCTCGACGTCGGCGCACAACTTCTCGATGGCGGCGAGGCGCTTGGCGCCATCCTCATGCACGGCGCCGATGCGCGTGTTGATGAGGTGGATCTCGCCGGAATCGTTGTTGCGCCAGTTGTCGATGGCGCCGGCCAGCGTGTGCTGATTGGCGCTGATCTTCATCAGCGCCTCGTGGACCTCGCTCAGCTCGGCGCTATAGACCAAGTGCGCCTCGTTGGTCTTCTGCGCATGCGCCTCGAGCGCCTGCTCGATGGACGCGATGCGGTCGCCGACGCTGGCGGCGAGATCGACCCGGTGCTGATCGAGGCCGAGCGCCAGCTGCTGCACCTGGTCGGAGAGCGAAGCCTGCGTCTGCTCGGCATTCTGCGCGGCAAGACGCACGGCGCTGCGGACGCCGCTGATCTCGTCGGACAGTGCCGTGATGGCGCCGGCGCGCTCCGTGCGTTCAGTGCCGAGCGCCTGCTCGATGGCCCACAAGCGATCGGAGAGCGCCGGATCGATGGCGGCGATACCTTCGGCGGCACGGCCGTGCAGCGCCGCCTCGATGGCCGAGAGGCGGTGATCGAGCGGCGACAGATCGGCGGGCGCGCCGGCCGCCTGACGGGCGATGAGCGACTCGAGCGCGCCAAGCCGCTCGGCGAAAGCGCGCTCGGTTTCTGCCAAGCGTTCGAATATGCGCTGCACCACGCCTTGATCGACCACCGGCGACGGCGCCGTGCCGGTGCCCACAGCTGCGACGGCGTGCGTGCGTTCTCCGTCGCTTGCGTCGAGGACATGATTAGCAGCTACGCTCGGCGGCGGCAGCTTAGGCGCGAGCGAAGGGCGATAGTCGCGCGGGCGGCGCGGGAAGTGGCGCACGATCAGATCGGCGCCGGGCAGATCGCCGCCAACCTCGCCGAACACCAGAGCGATATCGTCGACACTCGCCGCGCGGCCGCCCTGCGAGGCACGCGCGGCGGCTAGGCGCAACACGTCCTCCAGCTCAGGCGAGCGGCGCGGACTGGCGTCGGCACTCGCCGTAGGCAGCTCGCCGGCGATGGTCACGGCGCTGTCGCGGCGCAGCGATACGACGCGCACCCCGCGCGCTTCGAGCGCGGCGGCAGCGGCCTCGACGCGCGTCATGGCAAGCACGAGATGCTCAAGGCGTACATCCACCGAACGGTAGGCGAGAGCGATGTCGAAGGCCTGATTGGCGCAGGCGAGCAAGGTATCGTCCACCCAGATCGGCACGGAAGCGCGCAGGCCGGAAGGACGCGCGGCAGGCGTCGATGGCGGCGAAGGTTGCGGTGCCGGCGCCGCCTCGCGCCAGCCCGATGTCTCGGTCGACGACGCGCTCCAGCGCGCGGTCCGCAAGTCCAGGTCCTGCCCGCGATAATCCATGCGCAAAACTCCTCACCGGCCACAAGCGCAGCTTAGCCGCGATCGGGCGTGCGGGCGAGGGCCGCAGGGGCACACCCGCGCCTCGATGAAAGGTGGTAAAGGCGTGAATTCAACGGCTTCCGCGATGTTGGCAGCCGCGTCCCTAGAGCAGCGTCGGAGCCGCCACCACGGGCGCCTGCACCTCCGGCC
>CAZOOS010000042.1:1440-17819 GCA_964581475.1 uncultured Hyphomicrobium sp. | reverse complement strand
TCCCGCACATCGCGCCGAAGATGCGCCTCTCCGGCCTCGAACCCTTCGTGCACGGCTAGTGATGGGCCTAATCTCCAATAGTACTGCTCCCTCCCCCTTGACGGGGGAGGGGCGGGGAGGGGGTGGTGCTCAAGCGCGAGTGCTGCTGCACACCCCCCACCCTAACCCTCCCCCACAAGGGGGGAGGGAATGGGAACCCTCCACCATCGAGAGCGGGACGAAATGACCACAGCAAACGCCGCGCAAACCTTCATCAACGTGGGCGAGCGCACCAACGTCACCGGCTCGGCGAAATTCCGCAAGCTGATTGAGGCGAACGACTATCCGGCGGCGCTTGCCGTGGCGCGCAGCCAGGTCGAAAGCGGCGCGCAGATTCTCGACATCAACATGGACGAGGGCCTGCTCGATTCCGAGAAGGCGATGCAGACGTTCATCAACCTCATCGCTTCGGAGCCCGACATCTCGCGCGTGCCGCTGATGATCGATAGCTCCAAGTGGAGCGTCATCGAGGCCGGCCTCAAATGCGTGCAGGGCAAGGCCATCGTCAACTCGATCAGCATGAAGGAGGGCGAGGCGGCGTTCCTCGACCACGCCAAGAAGGTGCTGCGCTACGGCGCCGCCGTCGTCGTCATGGCGTTCGACGAGGAGGGGCAGGCCGACACAGCGGATCGCAAGGTCGCCATTTGCGAGCGCGCCTATAAGCTGCTCACCGAGACGGTCGGCTTCCCGCCGGAAGACATCATCTTCGATCCCAACATCTTTGCCGTCGCCACCGGCATCGAGGAGCACAACGGCTACGGGCTCGCCTTCATCGAGGCGGCGCGGCGCATCAAGGAGAAGATGCCGCTCGTGCACATTTCGGGCGGCGTGTCGAACCTGTCGTTCGCCTTCCGCGGCAACGAGCCGGTGCGTGAAGCCATGCACTCGGTGTTTCTCTACCACGCCATCCAGGCGGGCATGGACATGGGCATCGTCAATGCCGGCCAGCTGGCGCTGTACGACGACATAGACCCGGAGCTGCGGGAGTTGTGCGAGGACGTCGTCCTCAATCGCCGTCCCGACGCGACCGACCGCCTGCTCGACGCGGCGCCGAAGTTCAAGGGTGACGGCAGCGGTGCCAAGCCAAAGGAGAAGGACCTTTCCTGGCGCGAGGCGCCGGTGCAGGAGCGGCTGACGCATTCGCTCGTGCACGGCATCACCGACTTCATCGAGCAGGACACCGAGGAGGCGCGCCAGCAGGCCGACAAACCGCTGCACGTCATCGAGGGGCCGTTGATGGCCGGCATGAACGTCGTCGGCGACCTGTTCGGCGCCGGCAAGATGTTCCTGCCGCAGGTGGTGAAGTCGGCGCGGGTGATGAAGCAGGCGGTCGCCTACCTGCAACCTTTCCTCGAGGAGGAGAAGAATGTCTCCGGGCTGGAGGCCATGCCGGCCGCCGGCAAGATCGTGATGGCGACGGTCAAGGGCGACGTCCACGACATCGGCAAGAACATCGTCGGCGTCGTTCTCCAGTGCAACAACTACGAGGTGATCGACCTCGGCGTCATGGTTCCGGCGGCGAAGATCCTCGAGACGGCGAAACGCGAGAAGGCCGACATCATCGGCCTGTCGGGGCTCATCACGCCGTCGCTGGACGAGATGTGCTTCGTCGCCATGGAGATGGAGCGGGAAGGTTTCAGCTGTCCGCTGCTGATCGGCGGGGCGACGACGAGCCGCGTGCATACGGCGGTGAAGATCAGCCCCAACTACCTCAGGGGGCAGGCGATCTACGTGCTCGACGCCAGCCGCGCGGTCGGCGTCGTCTCCAAGCTGCTGTCGGATACCGAGCGGCCGGAGTTCATCGGCGAGATCCGCAAGGAGTACATCAAGGTGGCCGAGGCGCACGTGCGCAATGAAGCCTCCAAGCGGCGCATTCCGCTGGCGGCCGCCCGCGCCAACAAGTTCGCCATCGACTGGAAGAGCTACACGCCGCCCAAGCCGACGTTCCTCGGCACCAAAGCCTTCACCGACTACCCGCTCGGCGAGCTGGTGCCGTATATCGACTGGACGCCCTTCTTCCAGACCTGGGAGCTGACGGGGCGCTATCCGGCGATCCTCAAGGACAACAGGGTGGGGGCCGAGGCGCAGAAGCTGTTCAACGATGCGCAGGACATGTTGAAGCGCATGGTCGCAGAGAAATGGACGCGGGCATCGGGCGTCATCGGCTTCTGGCCGGCCAACAGCGTCGGTGACGATATCAGGCTCTACACCGATGAGACGCGCAAGCAGGAGCTGGCGACGCTGTTCACGCTGCGCCAGCAGATCGCCCGTGGTCCTTCGCGTGACCGGGCCCATACCGCACTGGCGGATTTCGTCGCGCCGAAGGAGACCGGCCTCGTCGATTACGTCGGCGGCTTTGCCGTGACCGCAGGCCTCGGCGAGGAGGAATCCCTGGCGCGCATCGCCGCCACCGACGACTACAGCCGCATCCTTTTCAAGGCGCTATGCGATCGCCTGGCGGAGGCGTTTGCCGAGCACCTGCACGCGCGCGTGCGCCGCGAGTTCTGGGGTTACGCCGCGCGAGAGGCACTATCCAACGATGACCTCATCTTGGAGAAGTATAGCGGCATCCGCCCGGCACCGGGATATCCGGCGCAGCCGGACCATACCGAGAAGGCAACTCTGTGGAAGCTGATGGACGTGCACAACGCCGCCGGCATCGAGCTCACCGAGAGCTACGCCATGTGGCCGGGCGCGGCGGTCTCCGGCATCTACCTGGCGCATCCCGACAGCCACTACTTCGGCGTCGGCAAGGTCGAGCGCGACCAGGTCGAGGACTACGCCAAGCGCAAGGGCTGGACGATCGAGGAGACGGAGCGCTGGCTGGCGCCGGTGCTCAACTACGATCCGCGCTCTTTGCGCGAGGCGGCGGCGTGATTGTCGAGGGTCCGGAAACACCAAAGGCGCGGAGGGCTCTCCGCGCCTTGTCCGATTTGAAGGCTTGAGCGGCTGCGTTGTCAGACGACTCCAAATACGATCGCAGCGATGAAGCCGAAAGATAGAAGCGCAGCCAACACGTTCAGGCGTACCACCAGTTCCATCGTCGCCTCCAAGGGTCTACGGCCACCTTATGGCTGGCGGCTCGATTGCGGCGTGGGGAAACACTTCAAAGCCACGCCGAAGCAGAAAGCCTAAGTTGGCCGCGAAGTTTCTGCCAAGCGAATTATTTTTTTGCGTCGCCAGGAACCAACGTCGGTTAGCGGCGCGGCGCCGGCGACGCCGCTCATGCGGCTGGGACACACCGGGTGTGCCCTGCCGGCCCACTGCGGGCTGGGAAGCGCGCAACGGCTGGCTGCGGATCAACTGCACAATTGCATCACTCCAGCACTCCCCCGAGTGACTGGGTTGCGTTTTCCTCGTCGCCGCCTACGTGTTGCGCTGCGAGACTAGTTTGTTGGCATTTGAAGAGGATTGCTCATGCGCGGCTACAACGCGATGCTCCTGACCCGTGCCAACGGCGAGTTGTCGGCGGCGTGGACGCTGATGCAAGAGGGCGACCTCGGAGACGGCGATGTCACCGTGCGCGTCACGCATTCGACCATAAACTACAAGGACGGGCTGGCGCTCACAGGCCGGCTGCCGGGGATGCGCTTGCCGCTGGTGCCCGGCATCGACTTCGCCGGTGAGGTGGTCGCGTCGGAGCACCCGGACTTCACGGCAGGCGACAACGTGATCCTCAATGGCTGGGGCTGCGGCGAGCGCCGCCCGGGCGGCTATGCAGAGCGCGCGCGTGTGCCCGGCGATTGGTTGATCAAGCGCCCCGCCGTCTTCACCAATGCCGAGACGATGGCCATCGGCACCGCCGGCTATACCGCCATGCTGGCCGTGTTGGCGCTCGAAGACCACGGCGTGACGCCGGACAAGGGTCCCGTGCTCGTTACCGGCGCGGCCGGTGGCGTCGGCAGCGTTGCCGTCGCGCTGCTGCATAAGCTTGGCTATCGCGTCATCGCCTCCACGGGTCGGCCGCAGGAGGCTGACTATCTGCGCGCGCTCGGTGCTGCGGACATCATCGCCCGCGACGAGCTGGCGTCGCCGGCGCGCGGCATGCTGGGCAAAGAGCGTTGGGCGGGCGCCATCGACGTTGCCGGTTCGCATACGCTAGCCAATGCCATTGCCATGACGCAGTACGGCGGCTGCGTCGCCGCCACGGGACTGGCGCAGGGCCTCGATCTGCCGATGTCAGTGGCGCCCTTCATCCTGCGCGGCGTCACCCTCGCCGGCATCGACAGCGTGATGGCGCCGCGGGCGAAGCGCGTGCGTGCGTGGGAGCGCCTGGCCACCGATCTCGATCGCGGCGCGCTCGCAGCGATAACGGTGACGCGTCCGCTTGCCGATGTCGTCGCGCTGGCGCCGCAGATTCTCGCCGGCCAGGTGCGCGGCCGCGTCGTCCTCGAGGTTGGCTGATCAGCGACCCTGGAAGCGCGGCTTGCGCTTCTCTTTGAAGGCGAGGCGGCCTTCGGCGTAATCCTCGCTCGCAAAGCAAGCCGCCACCGCGGCATCGAGCGCGGCGAGGTCGGGCGTCTGCGGATGGCGCACCAGCTCGTCGATCGTGCGCTTGGCGGCGCGGACAGTGAGCGGGGCGTTGGCGGCGATCTCTCCGGCCAGCGCCAGCGTCCGTGCCTCCAGCTCGGAGGAGGGAACGACCGCATTGACGAGCCCCATCGCCTGCGCCTCGGCGACTTTGAAGCGCCGCCCGGTGAACAGCATTTCCTTCGCCTTCGCCGACGGCACGGCGGCGAGCAGGGGTCGCACCCAGCGCGCGTTATAGCCGAGCCCCAATTTGGCGGCGGGGATGGCAAACTCGGCATTGTCGTCGGCGAGGCGTATGTCGGTGCACAGCGCCACGGCCAACCCGCCGCCAAGGCAGAAGCCGTGGATCATGGCGAGGGTCGGCTTGGTGCATTGGCTGAGGGCGCGGAAGGCCGCATCGTTGAGGGCGTCATATCCCGCCGTGGCATCGCCGGCGCGCGCGCTGTCGAACTCGGAGATATCGGCGCCGGCGGAGAAGGCGCGCGTCCCCTCCCCGCGCAATACAATGACACGGATGGCAGGATCGGCCTCGGCTTCCGCCAGCACCTCCGGCACCGCCATCCACATGCCGGCCGTGAAGGCATTCATACGCGCCGGGTTGCTGGCGACGACGAAGCCGATGTCGCCTTGACGGTCCAACCGCAGATGCGGTGCCTCGGTAGGCGTATTCTGCATGGAAATTCCCTCTCGGCGCTCGCACCTTATAGAGCAGTGGAGACTTTCAGCCGCAACCGGGCGCATCGTCTCAAGGCGTCCAGAAGCGGCCCGCCCGCGGAAGGCGTTGACGGCGCGGCGGCATATTTGTACGCCGGTCTAAGCCGGAGGGTGCGGACCGGCGTAGCGGCACGCGCTGGTCAGCGCGAGGAGTTCGACATGGCAGCCAAGACGCTTTCGGCAGCCGACGGCAAGGTGCAGGCCTATGATCCGATCTGGTCAGAGATCCGCCGCGAGGCGACGAGCGCCATGGCATCGGAGCCGGCGCTGGGCAGCTTCATCTTCGCGACGCTTCTCAGCCAGGACCGGCTCGAGGACGCCATCTGTCACCGGCTGGCTCAGCGACTCGACCATTCCGAGGTTGATGCCGTCCTGATCAATCAGACATTTCAGGCGGTGCTCGAAAAGCGCCCCGAGCTCGGCGGCATCTTTCGCGCCGACCTCGCTGCCGTGTTCGATCGAGATCCGGCCTGCACCCGCTACATCGAGCCGCTGCTCTACTTCAAAGGTTTCCACGCCTTGGCGACGCACCGCTTCGCGCACGCCCTATGGCACGAAGGGCGGCGCGACTTCGCGTTGTTCCTGCAGAGCCAGTCCTCGCGCACCTTTGGCGTCGACATCCACCCGGCTGCCAAGTTCGGCCAGGGCATCATGATCGACCACGGGACGGGCATCGTCGTCGGCGAGACGGCGGTGGTCGGCAACAACTGCTCGTTCCTGCATGGCGTGACGCTGGGCGGCAGCGGCAAGGAGACGGGAGACCGTCATCCGAAGATCGGCGAAAGCGTGCTGATAGGAACCGGTGCCAAGGTGCTCGGCAACATCACGGTGGGCGATGGTTCGCGCATCGCCGCCGGCAGCGTCGTGCTGCAGGATGTGCCCGCGCACGTCACCGTCGCCGGTGTTCCGGCCAAGATCGTCGGCTCGGCGGGTTGCGCCGAGCCTGCCTTGGAAATGGAGCAGACCTGGGTCGATGATTTCGGCGGTCTGTGACGGAGCTTTAATTTGTCATGCGGCGGCGGCTTTGAGCCCGCTGTTCTAGGGAGACTACGTACGTGAATCAGGAAGAAGTGGCGCGGCTGCAGGCGTATCTGCGCAAGACATTCGGCACGTCGTCGCTGGAGGTGCGTCCACGCCCCAAGAAGAAGGATTCGGCCGAGGTGTTCGTCAACGGCGAGTTCATCGCCGTCCTTTTCCGCGAGGAGGAGGAGGGCGAGGTCTCCTATCAGTTCCAGATGGCGATCCTCGACCTCGATCTCGAGCAGGCCTGATCCCGCATGGCGCTGTATGAGCTCGACGGCGTCCGTGTCGAAACTCCGGGCGAGGGCCGCTGCTGGGTGGCGCCCACCGCCGTCCTCATCGGCAAGGTGCTCCTCGAGGAGGATGCGAGCGTCTGGTTCGGCAGCGTGCTGCGCGGCGACAACGAACCGATCCGTATCGGGGCGCGCTCCAACGTGCAGGAAGGGTGCGTGCTTCACACCGACCCCGGCTATCCGCTCACCGTCGGCGCCGACTGCACCATCGGCCATATGGTCATGCTGCACGGCTGCACGATCGGGCGCGGCAGCCTCATCGGCATCGGCTCGATTATCCTCAACGGCGCCAAGATCGGCGCGGAATGCCTGATCGGCGCCAACACGCTGATCGCCGAGGGCAAGGAAATTCCGCCGCGCTCGATGGTGTTGGGCTCGCCCGGCAAGATCATTCGCCAGCTATCGAACGAGGATGCCGCGCGGTTCGGCGGCGCAGCCGGTCGCTACGTGAAGAACTGGAAGCGGTTCGCTGCCGGGATGAAACCGCAGGCGTGATCCGCCTGCGGCCGTGGCGCTATTCGGCGCTCTGGTTTTCGAGGCCGGACAGCGCTGCCAGCGGACCCTGGCGGCTGTCGAGCGCAACCCAAACCCTGGGGTTCAGATACGACTGGCGCATCACGAACTGGTAGGGCGTCTTGTTCCACAAGCGAACGTCCTCGATCTTGTTGTCGAGGATGTAGTCGCCCTGCACGGTGCGTGCGGTCAGCACCGCGTGGCCTTCGCCCTTCTCGTCGCGCACGACGGTCATGAGCAGCGAGCTAACGGGCCAACCCTTGGCGACCAGGTCGTGCCGCTTCTGCAGCGCGTAGTCCTCGCAGTCGCCGCGCGTGCGCGGCAACGTCCAGTATTCGTTGACGCCGTAAACCTCGATGTCGGTCGCCGGACCGATGGCCTTGTTCACCGAGCGGTTGATCTCGTCGAGCTCTTTAAGGCGCTCGGCGGAAGCTTCGAAGCGGCTTTCCTGGCCTTGATCGGTGGTGCATTCGGTCGGCGTCGCTTCGCAGAAGCGCACGAAGCCGTGGGGAGGCTGTGCGGGACCAAAGATGCGCATGAACGCCGAGGCGCGCGAGGCGGCGGCCTCTGCCTTGTCGGGCTTCTGAATGTTCGAAACGCCCTGGGCGCTGACCGCTGTTGAAGCGATCACGCTACCGACAAGGATGATGGCGCTGACGTTTACCCGCATGACCCGACCCCGTTACTCTTCCTCTCAAAGCTACCCGACAGAACTCGAATTACGCTGAAACAACGTCCCCGGATTTGAAGCGATTAAGTCGTCGTTCCTTCACACGTGTGGCTCGCGCCTTAAGCCGAGACCGAAGGCGCTACGTTCGGTGAAGACCGCGTTAACAAACTCGACGCCGATGCCCCGCTCGTGGTGGCGCGCGACGACCGCGCGTCGCTTGTCGATCATCACCTCCGAGCCGAGCTCGGGGCGCGCCGGCGTCAAGACAGAGGCGCCCGACATCGACAGATCCTGTAGTGGGCAAACCATGGTGCTGCCGTCGGCCAGCACGAGCAGCGCCGCCTGCTCCGCGGCGACACGCGGAAATTCGCGCTCCTCGCCCTCGGGAATATCCGATTGCGCAGCCAGGCGCGGTATCTGCACCGCGAGCTTGTCGCGCTTGCGCTGCGTGCCGCTGATCATCATGGCGAAGGAGCCGGGGAACAGCCGCACGACCGTTCCCTCCAGTCCCCCGAGGTGCATGAGATAAACGATGAGCTTTTCGCCGACGGCGAGCGGAACGGACGTCGTCATCGCTGCGCTTTCGGCCGAGATGTCGATGAGACGGCACGGATGATCGAGCTTGTCGGCGCGCATGAAGCGGCCGGGCAGCGTCAGCGCGTAGCGCGGATACTTGCGCTTGTTGCGGCCTTCGAACCCGGCGCCGACGGGCTCTATCGGCCGATATGCATCCGCACCCGTAGACATAGCCGTCCCTGCCTTAGGGCCGCCCACGACGGGCGATCCGAGATCCGAAGCCAGGCCAGAACGCGTACGCTAGAGGCTCTGTTCCGGAGTCGACTATGAAGGCGTGGGGCTTAACGAACGGCTAATCGCCGCGTCATTTCTGTATGAATTGGCACTGTATGCTCGAGGCGCGCGTTGCTGCGAAGCGGATCGGACTCAGGCTTCTTCGCTGTCGCTGCGGCCGAGGCCGCCCTCGAAGACGCGGAACTGGCGTCGTTCGGAGCGCACGATGCGCGCGTGGCGCGTGGGAAGCATCACCGGCGTGTGGGGACGCAAGGTGTGTTCTGCAACCTTGGGGGCGCCGGCCGGCCACATCAGCTCGTGTGCGATGATGCGCTTGGCCGCCAACGGCAACTCTCCCAACCAGTGGGGCGCTTCGAGCGCCGAGAAGCCGCCAAGTATCCGGTCGATGTCTTCGCCTGTGTGCCGTAGCGGAAGCAACACCACCTCGAACGGTGTCGACCCTCTGGCGACCGGCGCCGCCTCCATGTGCAGGGTCTCGACGGCTCCCTGTTTGACCAGAGCCGCGAAGTGACGAACGAGCGAGATCCGATCGGCTGGCGACCAGCCGTCGAGGAAGTTGCTGCCGCGCAGCTCGACGCCGAACAGTTCGCACACATGCGTGCCAGCGAGCCTGAACTTATATGTCTCCGCGTCGATCCGTTCCAGGATGAAGGTCGAGGGCAGGATGCCGGCGATCTTGCTGGGCTCGATCTCGAAGCGACGCGGGGTGGTGCGATCGGCGCGCACCTTGTCCCAATATGCAAACAGCGCTTGGCTGGTCTTGTGCTTCAAATTCATGATCGCACCGGTCGCGCCCCGCCCTACTGCACTTTGGGCTCTGCTAAAGGTCGTTCCGGATCGGGACAAAATGCGGCCCTCGATCCCTCTTGAGGGTCTTAGGAGCACCAACCATGCCAGCGGCCGGGAGGGGGGCGCCCGGGGGCAAATCATGGTTGCCGGAGGGGAGGGGTGACGTTAACTCTGCCGGCCCCGCCTGCCGCGGACAAAGGAGCGACCGGTGAGCCGACACGAGCCGATGTTCAACGTGCCGTCCAGCGTCCTGGCGCTGCTGGGCGCGATGGTTGCCGTGCATCTCGTCCGGATGGGTCTTGCGGAGGACTGGGACACCTGGCTGACGTTGGCGCTCGCCTTCATCCCGGCGCGCTACGCGGGTTTTGCCGGGATGCTGCCGGGTGGCGATGTGGCGGCGGTGACGTCGTTCCTCACCCATGCCTTCGTGCACGGCGACTGGGTGCACCTTGGGCTCAACGCCGCCTGGCTCGTTGCCTTCGGCGGGGCCGTCGCCAATCGCGTCGGCACGCTTCGTTTCCTGCTCTTCTCCGCGTTCTGCGCCGTCGCGGGTGCTGCAACCTTTCTGGTCTTCAACCCCGAAGCCGCCGTGCCCATGATCGGGGCATCAGGCGCCATCTCCGGGCTCATGGGCGCCACGATGCGTTTCTTGTTCACTGCGGTGGATGGTCACGGCCTTGCCGCACTGCGGGAGGATCCGCGTTCGGCGCCGCTGATGCCGCTTGCGCAAGCCCTGACCGACAAGCGCGTCGTGCTCGTCACGGTCGTGTTCTTGGCGGCAAACATCCTTGCGGTTCTCGGTCTCGGCAGCGTCGGCCAAAGCGGCATCGCTTGGGAGGCGCATATCGGCGGCTATTTCGCCGGCCTTTTAACATTCGGCTTCTTTGATGCAGTGCAAACGGACAATTCATCGGGAGCCGCTATGCACTGAGCCTATTGCGTCATCGGCGTGATTGCAGCACGATGAATATGCCGCGCCCGTCGCAAGCTGGTTCGGCCAAAAGGCAGATGACTTTGCGTCGACTGCCGGAGGTGCTGACGCGGAACCTAGTTCCGCCCGCTCCGTTTCCGGACTTCGACTGTCGAAGCACAGTGGGAGGAGATGCAAAAATGAATATCGGGCAGATCCTGAAGGCGAAGGGCCGAGCGGTGGCGACGGCACGCCCCGACGCAACGCTTCTGGAGATCGTCGGCAAGCTTGCACAAAAAAAGATCGGTGCCATCGTCATCGTCGGCGACAATGGCGAGCTGGCGGGCATCATCTCGGAGCGCGACGTAATCCGTAAGCTCGGCGAGCGTGGTCCCGAGGCGCTGAGCGAGCCCGTATCGCAGAGCATGACCACCAACGTCATCTCCTGCCAGGAGACGACCACGCTCGATGAGCTGATGGAGGTCATGACGCAGGGTCGCTTCCGCCACTTGCCGGTCATCGAGGATGGCGCGCTCGTCGGCATCGTTTCCATCGGCGACGTCGTCAAGAACCACATCGCCGAGGTGGAAATGGAAGTGACCGCCATGCGCGGATACTTCGTCACCGGCTGACCGCAGCTAAGCGCGCGGAAGCGGAGCACTCTCAGGCGATCTGCGTGATGCCCGTATGCGCGCCCGGCGCGATGCGGCGCGCATCGATCTCGCGATGCATCTCGGCGAGGTGCCGCTTGGTCGCTTCCTCGCCGCGGGCGATCAACTCGTCGGCGCGATGGAAATCGAACAATCCCATATCCGACAAGCGGAGGTTGATCATGGCGTCCGGCGGGTCGCCGGCAAGGCGCGAGCGCGCGATCCGATCCTGCACGATGTTGAATGCCTCGACCATCACGGTCGAGATGCCGGGCGTGGCCTCGCTCTTACCGAGCACCTGGCGCTTGAGCAATCCGCGCACGCCGTTGCCGTTCTTGCCGTTCGTCGGCTCAGGCAGCGTCTCCTCCAACATGTCGGCGTCGAGGTGCGGGACGATGGTGCCGCGGCCGCAGATGTCGAAGTTCAAGTTGACGGCAATGACGTAGCGCGCGCCATGGGCGCGGCACACGGAGACCGGGATCGGGTTGACGAGAGCCCCGTCGAACAACCAGCGGCCGTTGATTTTCACCGGCCGGAAGATACCGGGCAGCGCATAGGATGCGCGCACCGCGTCGGCGAGGCGGCCGCGCGACAGCCAGATCTCATGGCCGCTGCCGAGCTCGGTAGCGACGGCGGTGAAGTGCGGATCCAAATCTTCGATATTGAGGTCGCCGAGCTGGCGCTCGAGCCGGTCGCACAACTTCTGCCCGTTGATGAGGGCGGTGCCGGCGAAGTTGAAATCGAGATAGCCGAAGATGCGACGGCGCGTGAGCTCGCGGGCAAATCCTTCCAATTCATCGAGATGGCCGGCCGCGTGACAGGCCCCGACGACGGCGCCGATCGATGTGCCGGCGATGATGTCGGGCTTGATCCCGGCCGCGGCGAGCGCCTTGAGGACACCGATGTGAGCCCAGCCGCGCGCGGCGCCACCGCCCAACGCCAGCCCGATCTTCGCCTTGGCCATGTCCGTTACCTGCTAGGAGATTCTCTCTGTCCGACCCCGATGTGTGCGCTTGCTTAACGTCGGGCTGCGCATTTTGTGCCGTGACGGCGACGACTCAGCGCACCTACCTAACGTCAGCATACGCTTCACATATAAGCCGCCAAGATTAACCTTGCACTATGGCGCGGGTTGTCTCGCACTGCGGTGGGGCCACGTGCGGCGCAGCAAGCATGCGGGATTGGCCGAGGCGACGCGCCTCAGGCGTCTTCGTCGGCGTCCGGCGCGAGGATCAAACGCGTCGCTTCGCCGGCATCGCCGGGCACCGGCACGTTGCGATAAAAACAGCTTCTGCGGCCGGTGTGACAGGCGTGTCCGTCGCCGTCGACTGTGACGCGCAACCAGAGCACGTCCTGATCGCAGTCGGTGCGCATTTCGACGACATTAAGCACGTTGCCGCTTTCCGCGCCCTTCTTCCACAGCGCAGCGCGGGAGCGGCTCCAGAAATGGGCGATGCCAGTCCCGATGGTGAGCGCGAGCGCCTCGGCATTCATGAAGGCGAACATCAAGGCTTCGCCGTTGCCGGCGTCGGTGACGATTGCCGGGATGAGGCCGTCGGCATCGAACTTCGGGGCGAAGTCGAGCCCGGTCTCGAGATCGGCCTTGGAGCCGCGCGGGGCGAACACCGGTGTCTTGGTCGAAGCCATGCGGATCCTGCAGGTGTGAAGGGGATATTAAGCGCTGCGCGGGCGGACGGTGTCGAGGAAGCGCTGTCGCCAGCCATCGTCCTTGGCGAAGACGCCGGTGAAATGGGTCGTCTCCATGACGGCGTCGGGCTGGTTGACGGCGCGCAGCGTCATGCACTGATGGGCCGCGCGGATCATCACGGCAACCCCGAGCGGGGCGAGGCTCTGCTGGATCGTCTCGCCGATTTGCGCCGTAAGGGATTCCTGCACCTGCAGGCGGCGGGCGAAGATATCGACGACGCGTGCCAGCTTCGACAGCCCGACGACGCGCCGGTCAGGCAGATATGCAACGTGGGCAATCCCGGTGAACGGCGCGATGTGGTGCTCGCAATGGCTCTCCAGCCGCACGTCGCGCAACAGGATCATGTCATGATAGCCCGAGACGTCCTCGAAGGTGCGGGCCAACTCGGCTGCGGGATCCTCGCGATAACCGCTGAACCGCTCCTCGTAGGCCTCGACCACGCGCCTTGGAGTATTTGTCAGCCCGGAGCGCGCCGGATCGTCGCCGGCCCAGGCGAGCAGCGTGCGAACGGCGTCCTCGGCCTCGGCGCGGGACGGCCGGGGTGCGGGTGGTGCTGTCAGCTTGACGCCCGGGTTTTGCTTCACGGGGCGGTCCTCTCGCGTGGGCGGCAGTAGGGGATAGACGACCTCCGGCCCTTGCGGGATGTGCGGGAGGGCGGCGCTGACCTATATTATCGGTACCGGCGGGCCCGAAGGGAAGACCGTCAGCTACATAGAGCTGGACGACACATGGCCGATCTGAACGCGATCTACAACTCGAAGCTCCTGGAGCTGGCTGCGCATATCCCGCATTCGCAGCGGCTGAAGGACCCGGATGCGACCGCTACCGCCCATTCCAAGCTGTGCGGCTCAACGGTCGCCATCGATCTCGATATGCAGGGCGAAGAGGTCACCGGCTACGGCCAGACGGTGAAGGCGTGCCTCTTGGGGCAGGCAGCTTCGGCCATTGTCGGCGCCCACATCATCGGCGCGCGCGCAGGCGAGCTGCGCGAGACCGCCGCCGCCATGCGCCGCATGCTCAAGGAGGACGGACCGCCGCCCACGGGGCGCTTCGCTGAGCTGGCGATCTTGGAGCCGGTGCGTCACTACAAGGCGCGGCACGGCTCGGTGATGCTGGTGTTCGACGCCATCGAGCGCGCCATCGACGAGATCGAAGCTAGGCGCGCTGATGTCCCGGCCGGTGCAGCCAGCGCCTAGGCCAATCGAGGGTGTTGCAATGCCGGTCATACGCGATCCAGCCAAGCTGCATGCCCGCCGCGGCACTGGCTACCCGGCCGAGTTCGCGGCCGGGTTCGAGCGGCGCATCAAGCGGCCGCTGACGGAAGCGCTGGGGCTGACGCAGTTCGGCGTCAACCTGACGACGCTCGAGCCCGGCGGCATGTCCTCCCTGCGTCATTGGCATGCGCATGAGGACGAGTGCGTCTACGTGCTAGAAGGTGAGCTCGTGCTCGTCACCGACGAGGGAGAGTGCGTGCTGGAGCCGGGAATGGTGGCGGGGTTCCCGGCGGGCGAGGCGAACGGCCATCATCTCATCAACCGCAGCACGAAGCCGGCGACCTATCTCGAGATCGGCACTCGCTCGAAGGACGAGGATGCGAGCTACTCCGACGTCGATCTGCGCGCCGAGAAGCGCGACGGGCGTTATCGGTTCGTGCGCAAATCCGGCGAGCCCTACGAATGAGCTTGGCAGGCGCGGTGCTGAAGGCGCCCATCCATCTGTATCGCTGGACGCTGAAGCCCTACGTCGGGTGGAACTGCCGGCATCTGCCGACGTGCTCCGAGTACGCCTTGGAAGCCATCGACAAGAACGGCGCCTGGCGCGGCTTGTGGCTGACGCTGTCGCGCTTGTCGCGCTGTCATCCATACGGTACGCGGGGGCTGGACCCGGTGCCGGACCTGACCGCCGAGCGGCACCCTTTGGCGCCCTGGCGCTACGGCCGCTGGCGCTGGACTGAGCGATAGAAGCGAGACGCGATGCAGTGGTCCGATGAGGGCATCATCCTGTCGGTGAGGCCGCACGGCGAGACGGCGGCCGTGGCGGAGATCTTCACGCGCGCGCATGGCCGCCACCTCGGCTTGGTGCACGGCGGGCGCTCGCGCAAGCAGCGCCCCGTGCTGCAGACCGGCAATCATGTGGACGCCACGTGGAAGGCGCGCCTCGCCGAGCATCTCGGGCACGTCAGCATCGAGCTGCGAAAAGGCTACGCCGCGCAGGCGATGGACGATCCGCTGGCGCTCGCCGGGCTGTCGTCGCTGTGCGGGCTGGCGCGCCTGCTGCCCGAGCGCGACCCGCACCCGGCGCTGTTCGAGGTGGCGCTGTTCGTGCTCGGCTATCTCGACGACCCGGAGGTGTGGCCGGCCCTTATGGTGCGCTGGGAGCTGGCGCTGCTGGAAGAGCTCGGCTTCGGATTGGACCTTGGCACGTGTGCGGCGACCGGCAGCAATGACAACCTGATTTACGTCTCGCCCAAGTCGGGGCGCGCGGTGTCGGAATCGGCCGGAGCCGAGTATCGCGACCGCCTGCTGCGTTTGCCGGCCTTCCTCTGCAAGGGGCGCCAGGGGGCGCCGACGATCGACGACGTCGTCGACGGCCTGGCGCTCACCGGGCATTTCCTCGAAACGCGCGTGCTCATCCCGCGCGAGGAGCAGTTGCCGGCGACGCGCGTGCGCTTCCAGCACCTCATCGCGCGGCGTGCGGCGGCCGCCTAATCGGGCTTCGGGTCGGGGCCGACCTGCACCGTCACACCGTCGGGGCCGGCCTCCAGCGAATACACCTGCCCATCGCGCGCCGCATAACGTGCCGTCGCCTTGCTCTTGGTATCGGTGAACACGTTGATGTCGCGCGGCAGGCAGGCCGTGTGTGCCTTGTACTGCTCGCGGTCGAGGTCGTAGCGTTTGCCGGCGTACTCGTAGGCGACCGGCTGCTTGCCGGTGTTGCGCACCTTGAACGCGTAGTGCGGCGATTTCGGGCGCCCGAAAAGCTGCACGGCGATGTAGCGCGGATCGTCGGGCGCGGCACGCACGACGGCGACACCGATGTCGGTCAGATGCGGCAGCAGCAAGTTGCGACGATGACTGGGCGAGCGTTGCCAGCCGCGCACGGCGCGGCCGGCGTAGTCGTCCGCGCTGAACCCGCGACTGTCGGAGGCCATGGCCAGGTTCTCGGCGATCTGGCAGTAGCCGTAGCCGGCCTCCTGCGCGCGCGTCGCCGGCGTCGTTCCCCGCACCGTGTGCGAGAGATCGCGCCCTCGCGCCAAGACCCGGGCGTAGGCGCGCGCCGCGGCTTCGAGCTGCGCGTTGGGCCGCACCGCCGCGAGCTTGTGCTGCTTGCGGAAGGCGTTCGTCATCTCGACGATGGCGACCTCGGCCGCGGGTATGTCGGGTGTGATCGGCATGCGTGCGCCAGGAGCAGCACAAACGGCAGCGGCGTGCAGTCTCGTGCGTAACAGAGGACATTATAAGCCTGCCGGCTGAGTAAACAGCTCGGAAACGGCCGCGTCCCGGGACCCCCGGCGCGCGCCCTCTTGCCGCCTACTTGCGGGCGCGGGCCGGGGGTGCCGCGGGCGAAGACGTCTGCTTCACGTCCACCGTAACCGTGCCGGCTACTCCCGGCCTCAAGGTGAACACTTGGCCGCCGCGCGTCTCATAGCGCGAGACGGCGCCTGCCTTGCTGCCGGTGTCGAATTCGATGGTGCCAGGTAGGCAGGCCGTATGGGTGATGACCTCAGTTGGCG
>CAZOOS010000042.1:0-1340 GCA_964581475.1 uncultured Hyphomicrobium sp. | reverse complement strand
GCGCGCCGGGCGTAGTCGTCGGCGTCAAAGCCGCGCGTGTCGAAGATCGAGGCGAGGTTCTCGCCCACCTGGCAATAGCGGTAGCCGGCCTTGGCCACCCGTTCCGCCGGGGTCGTGCCGTCCGCCGTGTGCGACAGCGCGTCGAACTTGCCGAGCTTCTTGGCGTAGGCGCGCGCGGCAGCCTGCAGCGTCGGATTGGAGCGCACGGGCGGCAGCTTGTTCTCGGCACGGAATGCATTCGTCATCTCGACGATGGCAGCTTCAGCAGCGGCGATGTCGGGAGTTATGGGCACTCAGTTGTCGCCGCGCTGCTCGACGTGGAACGAGTGCAGCACTCGATGGAAGATCGGTGCCAGCACGAAGCCTGTGGCGATGACGATGATGAGGCCGGAGAAGATGGCGTAGAAACCGGCGAACACCTTGCCGGCCTCGGTCTTCAGCTCGGTCGCCGGGCCCATGCCGGAAAGGATCATCGCCGCGTTGAGAAACGCATCGGTCAGCGACATGCCTTCCAGTCCGGCATATCCGGCGATGCCGACGGCAAGGCCGAACACGGTGAGGGCAAGCCACAAGCCAACGGCATACGTCATGCGCCACGCGAAAGCGGTCCGCGGGATGACTTTGTGCTTGCGGCCCTCGAAGGTGGTCAGCTTGAAGTCGATGGGAGAATCCTCCGCTGCGCACGGAATGTAGGGCGCAGGGCCCCCGTCAGCAACGCGCCGTTACAACCCGAGCAACGGGCCACACTGCCGATACGCCTCGTGAAGCACTATATTCAGGGGTGCGGAGCCTTGGCCCCACCGCCCGTCGAAAAGGAAACGTCATGAGCCGCGCCTTCGTGAAAGAGAGCGATAGCGTCGACGAGTTGCCCGATCGGCTCATTTCCGAGCACGCGAACCTCGTGACGCCCGCGGGGCTGGCGCAGATCGAGGCCGCGGTGCAGCGCTTCGATGACGCTCACGCCGCGGCGCAGGTCGCCGGCGACCTTGCGCTCGTTGCGGCAACGGCGCGCGATTTGCGCTATTGGAGCGCGCGGCTGGGGAGCGCCGAGCTGGTGCCGCCGCCGCTGGACGCCGACCGCGTGCAGTTCGGCTCGACCGTGACCATCGCCCGCGACGACAGGCGCCGGCAGACGTTCCGCATTGTCGGCGAGGACGAGGCCGACCCTGCCAAGGGCTCGATCTCCTACGTCTCTCCTCTGGCGCGTCAGCTCGTCGGCAAGTCCGTCGGCGACACCATCCGCGTGGCGGGCGGTGAGACTGAGATCATAACGATCAAGTAAAACTAGCTGCCCTGGCCGATGGGGAAGTCGCGGGCCCAGGCGGCGCCTTCTGAATCGC
>CAZOOS010000041.1:0-18116 GCA_964581475.1 uncultured Hyphomicrobium sp. | reverse complement strand
AGACGATGATCAACCGCGTCTACCACCTCGACCGCGGCTTCGAGCAGCTCGAGCAGAAGCTGTCGCGCTGCGGCGCGCAGATCGAGCGCCTCACCGGCTAAGGTGCGGCCGGTCCGAAAGAAAACGATGACCTGAGAATCGCCTGCGCCTGTTCCGGCCGGAACAGCGAAGGTGCGTGCCTGCCCGTACATTCCGATCGTCAATAACCCGCGCTCCCCCCGGAGTCGCCCTACGACGGAGTGAAAGCTCGCATGCAAATACTCAAGGCTGCCGCGCTCGGCGTGCTCCTCACCTCGGCCATCGCAACGGCGGCATTCGCCAAGGGCGGCGGCAAGGAGTTCTACTCGCAGGACTATCAGTTCAGTCAGCCGATGAGCGGCTACGAGGGCCAAGCCGGTAACTACTACTGTTCCTATCAGCGTCTGCCCAACCGCGTCTGCACCACCGACGCGAACGGCAACGAGCGCTGCAAGGTTCAGGGCTGGACGCTGCGCCAGCACTGCTACTGAGTTTTGATCGAGGGCCACGTCGGGGCTTCCGCTCCGTCGCCCCGCTGCAGCGCCCTTGATCGGCGGGCTCCGGCAATGCTGGAGCCCGCTTTTTTATTGGATCTGGGTAGCAGGTCAGCGCGCCGGCCGACGCGCCCGACTATTCGAGGTCGATCGTCCCTTTGACCTCGTGGCGCAGGTCGGTTCCCTCGGCCGTCAGCACCATCTTCACGCGGAGCTTGCCATCGCCCTTGACCACGCCCTCGCGCACGATGCGCTCGATCTCCTGCTGCGAAGAGATGCCAACCTCCTTCAGGAAGCGGCGCAATGACATGTTAAAGCGTTCGTTCTCCATCGACGTCTCCCTATCGCCTTCGCGTCCGCCTGGCTGATTCTGGCGGGTCTAGTTGGGCACAAGCAAGTGCGAGGTCGTTTGGCAGCTAAACGGTGCGCCGGAGAGGTCGGTTGCACCGCTGCGGCGCCGCCGCTATCAACACATTGAAAGCTCGCCGGGTTAACGCATTCGAGCGTAAGGACGCCGCCCTATGGAAGACTTGAAGCTGATCGCCCTCGATCCGGAGGATTTGCAGGTGCTCTCCTGCCACCTCCAGGATGCGGTGATCCGCGTCGGCGACATGGTTTACCTGCAGCGGGATATGCGATTTGCGGCAATCGCCAACCGGTTCGATTGGGAGCGGGCGGCGACGGATGAAAGCAGTCCCTACCAGCGCCGGCGCGCTGGCTTGCGCTTCGAGCGCGTGACGTCGGCGCGCGTTCACGGGTTCGACCTGCAGCAGAAGGATACCGCCTTGGCCTTGCTGGCCCTGACTTTCGAGGCCGGCGAGGAGCCGTCCGGCGCCGTCACCCTCCACTTTGCCGGCGGCGGAGCGGTGCGCCTCGAGGTCGAATGCATCGAGGCGGAGCTGCGCGACCTGGGCGCTGCCTGGCGGGCGAGCTCAAAGCCCGTGCACGCGACCGACGATTGAACGACAATATCCCGAGGAGACGGTCGCGAGACCGATAGCGAGATGCCCAAGCGGCTGCAGACGCGCGATCCTAGCTTCGAAGCGGCCTTCGTCGCCTTTCTCGGCGAGAAGCGCGAGGCCTCCGACGACGTTGGCACCGCCGTGGCGGCGATCCTTGCCGACGTGCGCGCACGCGGCGATGCGGCGCTTGTCGAGCTCTCCAAGAAGTTTGACCGCGTCGATCTCGATAAGCTCGGCCTGCGTGTGGCGGCGGCCGAGATGCGCGCCGCGCGCCAGGCGTGCACCGCCGAGACGCTGTCGGCGCTGCAGGTCGCCGCCGACCGCATTGCCGAGCATCACGCGCGCCAGCTTCCCATGAATGAGCGCTACACCGACGAGGTGGGGGTCGAGCTCGGCTGGCGCTGGACGGCGGTCGAATCCGTCGGTCTCTACGTGCCGGGCGGCCTTGCCTCGTACCCGAGCTCCGTCCTCATGAATGCCATCCCCGCCAAGGTTGCCGGCGTGCCGCGCGTCGTGATGGTGGTGCCGTCGCCGAACGGCGAGCTCAATCCGCTGGTGCTTGCCGCCGCCGAGCTGGCGGGCGTCGAGGAGGTTTACCGCATCGGCGGCGCTCAGGCCGTCGGTGCGCTCGCCTACGGCACGCAGAGCATCGCCCCGGTTTGCAAGATCGTCGGGCCTGGCAATGCCTACGTCGCCGCCGCCAAGCGCCTGGTATTCGGCACCGTCGGCATCGATAGCATCGCCGGGCCGTCGGAAGTGCTGATCATCGCCGACAAGCACAACAATCCGGAATGGATCGCCGCCGACCTGCTGGCGCAGGCCGAGCACGACACGGCAGCCCAATCGATCCTCATGACCGACGACGCCGCGTTCGGCCGTGCCGTGGAAGCGGCGGTCATGCGCCAATTGCAGAGGCTGCCGCGCGGCAACATCGCCGGGGAAAGCTGGAACGTGTTCGGCGCCATCATCGAGCTCGGATCGCTGGACGAAGCGCCCGCGCTCGCCGACCGCATCGCCGCCGAGCACCTCGAAATCGCCACCGCCGATCCGGAAGCCCTGAGCGAGCGTATCCGCAATGCCGGCGCCATCTTCATCGGCGCGCAGACGCCGGAGATGATCGGCGACTACATCGCCGGCTCCAACCATGTGTTGCGGACGTCGCGCACGGCCCGGTTCTCCTCCGGCCTCGGCGTGCTCGACTTCATGAAGCGCACCTCGCTCCTGAAGCTCGACGCCAAGGCGCTCGCTGCGCTGGCCCCTGCTGCCATGGCGCTGGCCCGCGCCGAGGGACTTGAAGCGCACAGGCTTTCGGCCGAGATTCGCCTGCAACCTTCACCCGAGCATGCATGATGAGTGACGACGCGGAAAAGCCGGCGGACCTTCCAAAGTCGCGGCTGATCGCAATCACACTAGATGAGAAATCGACCGCCACGTCGAATTCGAACATCGAGCATGAGCGTGAAGTCGCCATCTTCGACATCCTCGAGGGCAACGCGTTCGCCCTCGATGGCCGCGACGACGGCCCCTACAAGCTCAATCTCGCACTGGTCGAGGACCGTCTGGTTCTCACCGTCAGCGACGAGGCCGATCAGGCCGTCGTAACGCACATGCTCTCCCTGACGCCGTTGAAGCGCATCATGAAGGACTACTTCATGATCTGCGAAAGCTACTACGAGGCCATCCGCACCGCGCCCCCCTCGCGCATTCAGGCGATCGACATGGGGCGTCGCGGCCTGCACGATGAGGGTAGCCGCACCCTGCTAGATCGGCTTGCCGGAAAGATCACCGTCGACATCGATACCGCCCGTCGGCTGTTCACCCTGATCTGCGCTCTGCACTGGAAGGGGTAACGGCCATGTCTCGCGAGGTCGCGAGCGGCTCGATGGCGCGCCCCTCCGCTCCTGCGGCTGCGGATGCCGATGTATCGCCCCGCGACCTGCCGGGGGCGGTTCTTTTCGCCTGCACCACCAATGCCGTGCGCTCCGTCATGGCGGCGGCGATTCTGCGCCACCTCGCCGGCCAGCGTGCCTACGTCGCCTCGGCCGGTGTTCGCGCCGGCACGCCCGATCCGTTCGTCACCACGGTGATGGAAGAGATCGGCATCGACGTCTCGCAGCACACCCCGAACACGCTGCATGATCTGCATGACACCACCTTCGATCTTATTGTCACCTTGTCGCCCGAGGCGCATCACCAAGCGCTGGAGCTGACGCGCACCATGGCCGTTGACGTCGAATACTGGCCGACCATCGATGCAACCGTCATGGTGGGGCAGGAGGCGCGCGAACAGACGCTCATGCACTATCGCGGCGTGCGCGATCGGTTGTTCGATCGCATCAGAAAGCGCTTTCGCTTCGAGGGCGGGCCTACGGTGTGAGCGGCGCCTCGCCGGTATCCGCAGCGGGCGCCGGCTCACGTTCGCCGAGCAGAAACCACGTCTCTTGCGCCCCGATGCCTTTGATCTCGATCGGCCCACGCGCCTCGTAGATGAAATCCTCGCCGAGCTTTGCCCGGCAACCCGGGCAAATGAGGATGCGTCCGGGAGAGGATTGCCCTTCGAGGCGACTGGCGAGGTTTACGGGGTCTCCCCACACATCGTAGCTGAACTTGCGCGTGCCGATGACGCCGGCGGTGACGGGCCCCGATGCCATGCCGATGCGCAGGTTGAGACTGAGCCCGCTCTCCTCGCGCATCCGCGCCACGGAATCGAGCATGCTCAATCCCATGCGAGCCAGCCGCGCCGTGTGATCGGGTACCGGCTCGGGCAAGCCGGCGACGACCATGTACGCGTCGCCAATGGTCTTGATCTTTTCCACGCCGTGCCGCACCGCCAGCGCATCGAAGTCCGACACAAGGCGGCTCAGCATGTCGACCGTCGCGTTGGCACCGAGCCGCCGCGTCAGTGCGACGAAGCCGGAGATGTCGGCGAACATCACCGAGGCATCCTCGATGCTGTCGGCGATCAGCGCTCCCGGGGCGGCCTTGAGGCGCTCGACGATCGCGTCAGGCAGAACGTTGCGCAGAACCGCGTCCGTCTCCGCCTTCGCCTGCTCGGCCAGGCTGAAGGCGTAGTAGACCGAAGCGGCAATCAGCACGACGGTGGTGATGGCCGCCTGCGTATAGAGGGAATCGACCGCCGGCTGCTGGCTGGGGAGCAAGCGCCCTTCGGCGGGGAACCAGAACCAGGCGAGGATGTGCAGCGTAAGCCCCAGCCCCACGATGACCAGTATGAGGCGGATGCGCTGCAGCCCGAAGATCACGAACGGAGCGGCCCCGGCGATGATGTACTGCAGGTGCGCGCCCGCCTCGCGGCTGAAGAAGTCGGTGAATGCGAACAGCGCCGCGTACTCCGCGCCGACGAGCAGCAACCCGCCGGCAATCTCGTTGATGCGGTGGGCGAACGGCACCATGAGCACCGTCGCCACCAGCGCCAGGTTGACGAACACCATCGGCGCGTAGGTGTTGAAATCGGTCGTCGCCTGCTGGATCGCGTAGAGTAGCGTCGTTGTCGCGATCAGGTAGCACATCACGTTGAGGATCTTCAGGCGCCGGCGCACGTCGGGCGGATACGGCGCCGTGCCGGCCCCGGCCAGGCGGCGTCCAAACGCGCGGGTGCGTTGTATGAAGGCGCTGTCGAGTAGCGGCCGCAGCGGCACGGCAAGCCACGCCTTTAGTGCTTGCAACGGCGAGGTCGTGCGCGCGCGGATCGCACGCATTTGCTCCTGCAGGCGCATTGCGCCTGAGGATTTCGTCGACGAAGGACGGCCTACGGGCTCCAGCATCCTTACTCGGCGCCGGCGATGGCTTGCAGCTCCTCGATATCGCAGGTTATACGCGTGCCGCTGCGTTCCAGCGCACCGCTGTCTTCCAGCACGGAGAGTGCCGTGTTGACCTTGGGCCGGCTGGCACCGATGAGAAGCGCGAGCTCGCTCTGCGACATCGGCAGGTCGATCGTCACGCGGCCCTCGGAGCTGTCGGGCGACTTGGCGCGCGCCGCGGCGAGGAAGAAGCGCGCCAGCCGACCTTCGATCGGATACAGCGCGATGGCCTCGAGCTGCTGGTCTGCTTCACGGATGCGCGAGCACAGGAAGCGCACGGCTGCGTCGGCGACGAGCGGGTGCGTCTCCATTAGTCGCTTGAATGCCGGTTTCGAAAGGCTGAGCGCGCTCACCTTGTTGACGGCTGTGGCGTCGGCCGAGCGTACGCCGCCGTCGAGCATGGCGATCTCGCCGAAGATGGCGCCGGGCTCGGCGTGGGCGAACGACAGCTCGCGCCCTTCCGCCGTGAGCACCGAGATGCGCACCCGGCCGCTGACGACGAGATAGATCTCGCGGCCGGCATCGCCGCGCGCAAAGATCACCTGACTGGGATCGAAGGCCACCTCGCGCATCTCGTCGGCCACCGCACGGCGCTCCGACTCATCCAGCGTGCCAAAAAGTGGTGTGCGTCCGAGAAGTTCGACAATCGCGGTCTTGGCAATCATGTTAAAGCCCTCGCGGCCCGGCCGCCGGGCGATTTAGCCTGATAACCGCCCACTCTGGCAACGACGGATTGGCCCCTTGCTTTTCGAATGCCGGCTTTGCAATGTCGAGCGGCTCCTTCGCGGTGCGTCAGCAACTGTAAAAGAGCCGGCAATACGGGTGCAGCGGCTGTCCCGACGTCCGCCCCAAGGTTCGTAATCCTCGCTCCGATCCTCCTCCTCCAAGGTGATGTCTCGATGACCGCCAAGGCCGCCTTTTTAACCGCCCTGAGCCGTACCGACCATCCGCGCCGCGAAACGCTGCGCCGCGAGCTGGCCAAGGAGTTCAAGGGACCCTCGGCGCAGGGTGCCCGTCCGACGCTGGTCCTCGCCAGTGCCAGTCCGCGCCGGCTCATGCTGCTGTCGCAGGTGGGCATCGAACCGGATGCGCTGCGGCCCTCCTCCATCGATGAATCGGCCCGCCGCGGAGAGATGCCGCGCGGCTATGCCGCCCGTATCGCCCGTGCCAAGGCGGAGTCGGCGCGCGATCAGATCGCCAACGACAAGGACATCGCCTCGGCCTACGTGCTCGCCGCCGATACCGTCGTCGCCGTCGGCCGCCGCATTCTCATGAAGCCGTCCAACATCGAGGAGGCGGCGAATTGCCTGCAGCTCCTGTCGGGTCGCGCCCATCGCGTGCTGACCAGCGTCTGCCTCATCACCCCGGACGACCGCGTGCGTCACAAGATCGTCGACACGCGCGTTCGCTTCAAGCATCTGTCGCGCGAGGAGATTGAGGCCTATATCGCCTCGAGGGAGTGGCGCGGCAAGGCCGGCGGCTACGCCATTCAGGGCCTCGCCGGCTGCTTCGTGCAGAAGATCGTCGGCTCATACACCAGCGTCGTCGGCCTGCCGCTCACCGAGGTGGTGGCGCTGCTCGTCGGCGAGGGTTTTCCCATTCACTTCGCCTGGGTGCGTGCCGCCGAGCTTGACCCCACATAGACAGCTATGGCCAGCAAGCAACAGCAATCTTCGGCTCAGGGCCGCTGCCCAATCTGCGGCACGAAGTCCGAGACGGCCTACCGGCCGTTCTGCTCGGCGCGCTGCCGCGACGTCGACCTCGGGCGCTGGCTCGGCGGCGGCTATGCCATTGCCGGTGGCGAGACCGACGCCGACGAGGACGGGGAGGAGGCGACGGCGCCGGGGACGGCGGAGAATAGGCCGCCTCAGGGCGCCGCCGACGACGCAGATTGATTGATCGCTATTATCCCCAACAAAACTCCGCACGAGAACACGCCGGACGTGGCGCGGGTAGTCGCGCGGCGTATGATTTCAATACGCTCGGGCCCGATCACTGGCCCATCCAACTTCCTAGTATCGCATCGTTGTGAGCGATCACAATTCGACGCCCAGATAGTTGGGCACTGTCGACGATCTCGGGAGGGCGACATGAAGCTAGGTGCTTTGAAACAGGCGATCCCTGCCAGCGCCAGATCGGCGATCAGCGGTCAGATTCTGGAGCTGTTTTCGAGGTCGAACTATGCCACCAACCTCGGTTCTTATTCGCAAGTCGGCGAGGACCGCATCCTCAGCTTCCTGTTCAGAGACAAGGGCGTCGCACTCTCAGAAGTCACCTATCTCGACTTAGGGGCGCGCCATCCGGTTTTCGGCAGCAACACGTTCCTATTCTACTGTGCGGGGGCTCGTGGGGTGTGTGTCGATGCGGACGACACGTTCATCCCGCTGCTGCGTAAGACGCGTCCGCGGGATACCATCCTGAATGTCGCGGTGACCGACTCGGAAGCCGAGTCTGGTACATTCTACTTCATCGAGGGTGGCGGCAGCACCACCGACGGGGCCGAAGCCGATCGCCGCTCGGGCCAAGGACTCCCGACCGAGGGTGCCAAGAGCGTCCCGTTCGTGCACATCAATCGCCTGATCGAAGAGAATTTCGCGTCCTGGCCGATGCTCTTGTCGATCGACATAGAGGGCGTCGATCTGCCGGTGCTCAAGGCGCTGGACTTCGAGGCGCACCCGATCCCGGCGATTTGCGTCGAGACGTGCGCCTTCAGCACCACCCACGTGCGGCCGAAGGAGACCCAGATTCAGGAGTTTCTGAAGACGAAGGGCTATTCCGTATACGCCGACACATACGTCAACACCGTTCTCGTCAACGACCGCTGGTTCGCGGCATGAGCGGCACGGCATTGGACTTTGCCGCTAGCCAGCAGCAAGGCCGCTGGGTCCGCAGCAATGATGCGGTAGCTTAGCGCAGCGCAAAAGTATGCTCCCGCCGCGCGCCGAGGACGATCCGGTCTGACCACATTTGTCAACGGCAAACCAATTCCGGCACCCCACGGGGCGGTGCTGGACAGGGCCGGGCACCCTCACTATAACGGCCGGGCTCTGGCGCGGGGGGTCACCTGCCGAAGCAAAAAGCCCAGGTAGCTCAGTTGGTAGAGCACGTGACTGAAAATCACGGTGTCGCTGGTTCAATTCCAGCCCTGGGCACCAGCCTTTTCAATGACCGGCTGGCCTCACAGAGCGGTTCCGCCCGAGCCAACTGTCGTTGAGCTTGCGTAAGTCTGCAGCGGCCCGCGCGCTCAGCGCCGGATGACATAGTCTGGAATCCGCCCCGGAACTCTGTCGAACGAGCTTCTGACGCTGCGCCTTCGACGGCGGAACAACCGCACGCACTTCGACGTTGCTCCCCTGGAGAACAACCGCGGCGCGGAGGGACACAATGGCGCGGAGGGACACAATGACCAAAGCCGGTAAGAACGCGGGCACCACGCGCCGCGCGGCGGGTGCCAAGCCGGCGCCTGCCAAGGATCGGTCGTTCGCGCCGGACCGCAAGGGCGAAGCGAGCGGCGGAGCGCTCGCCTGCAAGGACAAAAAGCGGTCCGTGGCTGCCAGCTGGGACGGTAGCAACACGCGCTGAGCGACGCCGTTCTCGGCCAGCCTCGGTGATGACCGGCCTCCACGGCCCTTTCTTAATCCGTATTCGGAATATCGGCCAACGGCCGGGCGATTTCGAAAGAAGAGGTTAAGCTTTCCGCGCTCTAATTACCGCTTGCTAGAACGGAGCGTCGGCGTGCGCGCATTTCTGGGAGGCGACCTCGGCGCACGCCTGCGTGCCCTGACCGAAGCCTGGCTCCGGCCGGTGCGCCGCGCTCTTGCCGCCGCTCCAGTTGACGCCTCTCCCGTAGCTAGTCAGTGCGCCGATCGTCTCGACGGCTATCGTCAGGCGCTCGAAGAGCACTTCTGCATCACCGTAACGGACCCCAGCGGACGCCTGCTGGAGGTGAACGAGCGCTTCTGCCAGGTGATCGGCTATGCGGAGTCCGAGCTCGTCGGCAAGCCCTACGAGATGCTCAGCTCGGGCCGCCAGACGGGCGAGACGCTCATCGAGATGTGGGAGACGGTGCATTCGGGGAGAACGTGGCGTGGCGAGCTCTGCGACCGCGCCAAGAGTGGTGCCGATGTCTGCTTTGAGTCCATCGTCATCCCGCGCTTCAATCGCTCGGGCACGATCGAACGCTTCATCACCATCAGCACCGATATCACCGCCATCCGCCAGCAGGCGCAGGCGCTGCAGGCGACGATCGACAATTTCCCGGGCGGCCTCGCGCTCATCGACCGCGAGTTGCGTCTCGTTGCCTGCAACCGGCTCTACCGCACTCTGCTCGAGCTTCCCGATCCGTTCTTCATGGGCGAGCCGCCCAAGCTCGAAACGCTCGTACGCTTCCGGGCCGAGCGCGGCGACTACGGACAGGGGGAGGTCGAGCAAATCATCAGCTCGCGCCTGAAGACGCTGCTGAGCCCGGTGCCGATCGCCAACGAGCGCAATGAAGTGTCGGGCCGCGTGCTGGAAATCCGCTGTGTTCCCGTCGAAGGCGGCGCCCATCTCGTTACCTATGTCGACGTGACGGACCAGCGGCGCGCCGAGATGGAACTGAAGCGCGCGCATTCGACGCTGGAGGCCTTCATCAAGCACGCGCCCGCGGCCGTGGCCATGTTCGACACCGACATGCGCTACATCGCTCATACCGATCGCTGGCTGCACGACTACAACTTGCCGGAAGAGTCCCTCATCGGCCGCGGCCACTACGAGGTCTTCCCGGATGTCCCCGAGCACTGGAGGGCGAAGCACAAGCGCATCCTCGCCGGCGCCACCGAAAGCTCTCCGGAGGAAGTCTTCCACCGCGCCGACGGCTCGACCAACATCATTCGCTGGGAGGTGCGGCCCTGGCACCTGGAGGACGGCGCCATCGGCGGCATGATGATGCTGACCGAGGAGATTTCCGAGCGCAAGCGGCTGGAGCAGCAGCTGTGGAACCTCGCCAAGCAGGACAGCCTGACGGGATTGCCCAACCGCCTGCAGTTCAACGAGCTGTTGGAATCGATGCTGCAGGCGGCCGGCGATAGCCGCAAGTTCGCGGTCGGCCTGATCGATGTCGACCGCTTCAAAGAGACCAACGACATCCTGGGGCACGCCGCGGGCGACGATCTGCTGAAAGAAGTGGCGGCGCGCTTGCAGAATGCGCTGGCACCCTACGGGCGAGTTGCGCGGCTTGGCGGTGACGAGTTCGCTGTTCTGATTTCGGTGAAAGACGACAAACCGGTGCTGCAGGAGGCGATCGACGCCATCTTCGCCTCCCTACAGAGGCCGGTGACTGTCGGCGGCGTGCAACACCGATGCACCATCAGCATGGGTATCAACCTCTATCCGACCGACGCGCGGGGCGCGAGCGAGCTGCTGAAGAACGCGGATCTCGCGCTCTATCGCGCCAAGGACCTGGGCCGCGACAGGTTTCAGTTCTACGTGCCAGAAATGCGCGCGTCCTTCGAGACGACGTATCAGCTTCACCGCGATATCCAGCGCGCCCTGTCGGCGGGCGAGCTGCGCCTCGTCTATCAGCCGATCGTATCCTTCGATCCCTCGCAACCAGTCAGCTTCGAGGCGTTGCTACGATGGGACCATCCGCGTCGCGGTCTGCTCTCCCCGGCCGAGTTCGACGACGTCTTCGATGACGCGAAATCCGCAGCCGATGTCGGCAAGTGGGTCGTCGACACCGCGCTGCGTCAGGCCGGGGCCTGGGTGCGTCAGGGCCTCGACTTCGGCCGCGTCGCCGTCAATGTCGCTTCGGCCGATTTCGCGCTCGGAATGTTCGCCGACTTCGTGCGCGTCAAGTTGCGCGAATACAGCGTCACGCCCGAGCGTCTCTGCATCGAGGTGACCGAGCGCGTGTTTCTCGGCCGCAGCGCCGAGGGGGTCGCCGTGGCGCTGCAGAAGCTGCACGACATCGGCGTCGAGATCGCGCTCGATGACTTCGGCACCGGCTTCGGCTCGCTGTCGCACCTCAAGAAGCTCCCCATAGATCGCCTGAAGGTGGATCGGTCGTTTGTCGGCGACATGGAGACGAACCCCGACAACATGGCCATCGTTCGCACCATTGCCCACCTCGGCCAGAGTCTCGGCATCAAGGTCACGGTCGAGGGTGTCGAGACGCAGTCGCAGTTGACCCTGCTGCGCGCCATGGGCTGCGACACTATGCAGGGCTACCTGTTCGCCAAGCCCATGGAGGCTTCGCAGGTGGAGACCTACCTCGGCGGCCGGCGCGCCCTCAGTGCTTGATGTCTGGCCATGATACCGTCTTGACGTTGCGGCGGCCTGCTCCATTCTGCGCCGCAGTTTGAGCGGATTGGGGCCGAGGCGGCGTGGACGAAGCGTGGATCGAGAGCGCCTGCCCGAGCCCCTGTGCGAAAAGCCGCGCGGCGGCGGAGGCGCGCCAGCGACAGCTCACCAAGCCGCTGGGCTCGCTCGGCGTGCTGGAGACGCTCGCCATCCGCCTCGCCTCCCTGCAGGCCACCGACCGGCCGCGTGCCGCGCAAGTGCCGATCGTGTTGTTCGCCGGCGACCACGGCATCACGGCGCAGGGCGTGTCCGCCTACCCTTCGGACGTCACTGTGCAGATGCTGCGCAACTTTGCCGGCGGCGGCGCGGCAATTGCCGTGCTGGCGCGCGAGCTGGGCTCGTCGCTGAGCGTCGTCGATGCCGGCACGCTGGCAACGGCGCCGATCGCCGGCGTGACCGCGGATAAGCCGCGGCTCGGCACACGCGATTTTTCGCAAGAGCCGGCGATGACCGCCGATGAATTGAGCTTTGCGCTGGCGGCCGGTCAGCGCGCGATCCGCCGCGCCACCGCCGGCGGCGCCGATCTCGTCATCCTCGGCGAGATGGGCATCGGCAACACCACGGCGGCAGCGGCCATCGCCGCCGCGCTGCTCGGCGCCTCGGCCGATGATCTCGTGGGCGCCGGGACAGGGCTCGACGCCGACGGTGTCAGCCGCAAGGCGCGCCTCATCGCCGCGGCGCTGCAGAAGCATCGGCTGCAGACGGCGGCGCCATTGCCGATCCTGGCGGCGGTGGGCGGCTTCGAGATCGCCGCGCTGACGGGAGCGACCATCGCCGCGGCGCAGGCACGCATTCCCGTGCTCATCGACGGCTTCATCGTGTCGGTTGCCGCTCTGGCCGCCGCGCGCATCAATCCGAGTTGTGCGTCGTGGCTCATCTTTTCGCATCGCTCGCTCGAGCGCGGGCACCAGATCGTCCTCGCTGCGCTGGGCGCCGAGCCGGTCCTCGATCTCAAGTTGCGGCTGGGCGAAGGCTCCGGCGCCGCCCTGGCGCTGCCAATTTTGCGGCTCGCTTGCGCGCTGCACACGCAAATGGCGACGTTCGAGGAAGCACGTATCTCAGGCCCGGCGGCATGATCCTGATCGACCTCTTGCGCCACGGTGAGACCGAGACGCCGGGCCGGCTGCTGGGCTGCACGGATCCGGCGCTGTCGGAGGCGGGTTGGCGGCAAGTCGAGCGGCAGACGGCGAACCGCACTTGGGACTTGATCGTTGCCTCCCCCCGGCGACGTGCGTCGGCAGCGGCGGAGCGGCTCGCAGGCGAGGGGCGCGTCGCATGGCGCGTGGACGCGGACTGGGCCGAGCTCGACTTTGGCGATTGGGACGGTCGTCTCATCGCCGAGCTGCGCGCCGACCCCTCGACCGCCGGGGCGTTCAATGCGCTCTATGCCGGCGCCGATACGGACGGCGCGCCTGGCGGCGAAAGGTGGGCGGCCCTCAAGATGCGCGTCGCCGGCGCCATTCACCGTCTTTTTGCCGAAGCCACGGGCGGGTGCGTGCTCGTCATCACGCACGCCGGTCCCATGCGCGCGGCGCTGGCCCTCGCCTGCGGCCTTCCCTTCGCCAATCTGTGGGCGTTCAAGATCGATCCCGGTACGCGCATCACCCTGGCGGCCGGCCGCGACGCTGGCGGCAGCTTATGGGGCGAGATCGTCGAGGTGGTTCAGCCATGAGCGTAAACGCTCACATCCGCGCCTTCTCGCATGCGTTGCAGTTTCTCACCCGCCTGCCGGCGCCGCCGATCGGCGTGTTCGACCCCGCCGATCTATCGCGTTCGGCGCTGTGGTTCCCGGTCATCGGCGGGCTTGTCGGCGTGATCGTTGCTGCCGCTCTGTGGGCCGGGGCAGTTGCCTCGCCGTGGATCGGGGCGCTGCTCGCCCTCATCGCTTGGGTGTGGGTGACCGGCGGCATGCACCTCGATGGCCTGGGCGATGTGGCCGACGCGCTCGGCGCGGCGCACCGCTCGCCGGAGCGCTTCATCGAGGTTCTTCGCGACCCGCACATCGGCGCCTACGGCACCATGGCCATTGTCTTGCAGCTCATCGCCAAGCTCGTCCTTCTGGCGGCCATCGCCAGCCCGCCGGCACTCGCTGCCGTTGTCCTCATCGCCGCCTGGGCCCGCTGGGGTGCGCTCGTGTGGGGGACGTTTCTGCCGCCGCTGGCGAGCGGTTCGGGAGAGCGCTTCGCCTGGCATATCGACCAGCGCGGGATGGTGGCCGAAGGCGTGATCCTTGCCGCGCTCAGCCTGTGGCTGGCGCCGCTGCTGCTCCTTGCTGCGGTCGTCATTGCTGGCGTCGCGGTCTACTGGAAATACCGTTTGGGCGGCATTACCGGGGATTGTCTCGGCGCCGGCATCGAGCTGACCGAGGCGATGTTGTTGCTTCTCATTGCCGTGCAGATGGCATAGTTTCGGCCCGCCGACGTGCGATCTAAGGCACGGATTTCCAAGGGGAACGGACATGCAAGCAGCAGCCAGGAGCACCGAGCGCGATCTCCTGTGGATTGCGCTGCTGACAGTGGCGAGCGCGTTGGCCACCGGGGTTTTCGCCTGCGCCGTGCCGTTTGCCGCCCTCGCGGCTGTGGCCGCGTTGAATTCCGACCGCGCCGACGGAATGCTGCTGCTCGGCACGATCTGGCTGACCAATCAGGTCATCGGCTTCGGTTTCCTCGGCTACCCGCTGGAAGCGCAAGCCTTCGCTTGGGGGCTTGCCATGGGTCTGGGAACGCTCGCCGCCTACTTCGCGGCGCGCGCCGGCGTTGCCGCGGTTGCGCCGTCTGGCGTCGTTGCCGTGATTGCTGTCGCCCTGCCGATCGCCTTCCTCGCCTATCAGGCGGTCCTGTATGCCGCCGGCCTGTTGTTGCCCAACGGCGACGGTGCGTTCACCTATGGCGTCCTCGCCTATGTCGGCCTCGTCGAAGTCGTCGCCTACATCGTGCTGCTGACCGTCCATCGCCTCGCCGTCTCCGCGGGATGGCTCGCGCCGAACGTTGGCGAAGGCGCGTTCTGAAGCCGGCCCGCAACCAGATCAAAGGCAAGCTGGCCGCCATGCCGATTTCCGCCGCCGGACAGACGAGGGACAACGGCCAGGCCGCGCCGCCGCAGTTCGACGCTGCTTTCCGCGCCGCGTTGCGCGACCTCATCCTCTGGCGCCGTGACGTGCGCCGCTTCAGACCCGATCCCGTCGATCCCGCGCTCGTTCTATCGCTCATCGAGCTGGCGGCGCGCTCCCCATCGGTCGGCTTCAGTCAGCCATGGCGTTTCGTGCTGGTCGAAAGTCGCCAGCCGCGTGAAGCCGTGCGCGCCTCGTTTGCGCGTGCCAACGCCGACGCGCTGAGCCTCTATGCGGGCGAGCGTCGCGGCCTCTATGCCAAGCTGAAGCTCGAAGGGCTCGAGCGCGCGCCGGTGCAACTTGCCGTCTTCGCCGACGAGGAGACGGGCGCCGGTGCCGGGCTGGGCAGCAACACCATGCCGGAGACGCTGCGCTATTCCGTGGTCGGCGCTATCCAGACACTGTGGCTGGCGGCGCGCGCTGCGGGTCTCGGGGTCGGCTGGGTGTCGATCCTGGAGCCGGGCACGGTCGCCGCAGCGCTCGACGTGCCGCCGGCATGGAAGCTGGTCGCCTATCTGTGCGTCGGATGGCCGGACGAGGAGCACCTCGACCCTGAGCTGGAGCGGCACGGCTGGCAGGGACGCATCGACGCCAGCGCCCTCATCCTGCGCCGCTGATCACTCCGCCGGCGCCGGCAGACCGGCAGCATCGCGGCGCTGGCGCGTCGAAAGGCGGCGGATCACGACGTAGAACACCGGCGTGAAGATGAGGCCGAACAACGTCACGCCGATCATGCCCCAGAAGACGCCGGTGCCGAGCGCGATGCGCATCTCCGCGCCGGCGCCCGTGGCCATGTAGAGCGGCACGACGCCAAGCGTGAAGGCGAGCGACGTCATCAGGATCGGCCGCAGGCGCAGTTGGCAGGCTTCGACGGCCGCGCTTACCGTGTCGCGCCCCTTGTCCTCGAGCTGGCGCGCGAACTCGACGATCAGGATAGCGTTCTTGGCCGCCAGGCCGATGAGCACGATGAAGCCGATTTGCGTGAGGATGTTGATGTCCTGCCCGTGCAGGGCCACGCCGAACAGCGCGCTGAGCAGACACATCGGCACGATGAGGATGATGGCGAGCGGCATCGACCAGCTCTCGAACTGCGCCGCCAGCGTCAGGAAGACGAAGATCACCGACAGAACGAAGATGTAATAGCCGGTGCTGCCGACCTTGGCCTCCTGGTAGGACAAGTCGGTCCATTCGTAGGTTATGCCCGCGGGCAGCTCGACTTTCGCCAGCGCCGCCATCTCCGGCATCGCCTGGCCGGTCGAGATGCCGGGTTGCAGCGAGCCGTTCACCTCGACCGTCGGGTACAGATTGTAGCGCGGCATGCGATCGGGGCCGGCGATGTTGCGGAAGGTGACGAGATTGCCGATGGGCACCATCTGCCCCGCCTCGTTGCGCACGCGGATGCGCGCGACATTTTCGGGCTGCATGCGGAAGCTCGCGTCGGCCTGCGCCGTGACCCGGAACGTGCGGCCGAACATGTTGAAGTCGTTGACGTAGGCCGATCCGAGGTAAACGCGCAGCGCCTCGAAGATGGCCTCCAGCGGCACCTTCAGCATCTGCGCCTTGTCGCGGTCGACGTCGACATAGAGCTGCGGCGTACGCGTGGAGAAGGTCGTGAACACGCTCTTCATGCCGGGCAGGTCGTTGGCGGCGGCGATGAAGTCGTTGGCGATCGTCTCGAATTCGGCCGGGCTCAGGTTGGCGCGGTTCTGCAGGCGCATCGAGAAGCCGGCCTGGCCGCCCATGCCGCGGACGGGCGGGGGGATGAACACAGAGGTCTTTGATTCTTCGATGGCATCCAGGCGTTCGGTGATGTCGTCGGCGATTTTATCGGCCGACAGCCCCACCTTGGCGCGCTGGCGCGCGTCTTCCATGATGGCGAAAATGGCGCCGACGTTGCTGGAGTTGGATCCCGTCGAGCCCGATCGTCCGGTGTACGTCGAGGTGTGGGCGATGCCGGGAGTGTCGAGCACGATCTGGTTGGCGCGGCGCACCACCTCGTCGGTTCGTTGCAGCGAAGCACCCTGCGGCAGCTGCAGCGATACGGAAATGATGCCGCGGTCCATCTTGGGGATGAAGCCCGTCGGCGTGTGCATGACCAGCCAGCCGGCGACCGCCAGCAGCGCCGCATAGAGTGCGAGCATGACCGGCGAGGCCTTAATCACCGTGCGCACGACGCTCGCGTAGCCGGCGGCAAGCTGGTCGAAGGCGCGGTTGAACAGGCGGAAGAAGCCGCGCACGCGTCGCATGAGAAGACCTTCCCGCTCGTGGCTGTCATGGGGCCGGAGCAGGATGGCGCATAGCGCCGGGCTCAAGGTCAGCGAGTTGAAGGCGGAGATGATGGTTGCCGTCGCCACGGTGACCGCGAATTGCTTGTAGAACAGCCCCGTGATGCCGCCGATGAATGCGGTCGGTATGAATACAGCCGTCAGCACCAGGGCGATGGCGATCAGCGCGGTGCCGACCTCGGTCATGGTGACGCGCGCCGCCTCGGTCGGCGACAAGCCCTCCCGCAACTTTCGCTCGACGTTCTCGACAACGACAATGGCGTCATCGACGACGATGCCGACCGCGAGCACGAGCCCAAACAGTGTCAGCATGTTGATGGAGAAGCCCAGGGCCTGCATGACTGCGAAGGTGCCGATCAGCGACACCGGAATGGCCACGAGCGGGATGATTGTCGCGCGCCATGTCTGCAGGAACAGGAGCACCACGACGATGACCAGCAGCACGGCTTCGAAAATCGTCAGGTAGAGCTCCGAGATCGACTCTTCGATGAACTCGGTCGGATTGTAGACGATGCGGTATTCCAGCCCCTTGGGGAAACGCTCCGACAGCCGCTGCATCTCGGCCTTGACCGCATTCGCCGTCTCCAGCGCGTTCGAGCCGGGCTGCTGGGTGATAGGCATCACGGTGGCGGGATAGCTGTCCTGATAGCCGTACGTCGTGTAGCTCAGGGCGCCCAGCTCGACGCGCCCGACGTCCCTGACGCGCACGACGCGGCCGTCGGCGCCCGTCTTCAAGACGATGTCCTCGAACTCGCTCGGCTGCAGCAGGCGCCCCTTGAGCTGCAGCGACATCTGGAAGGCGCCCATGTTGGGCTGCGGCGGCTGGCCCAGCGAGCCGCCGGCGACCTGCAGGTTCTGCGCCCGCAGCGCCGACATCACTTCGTCGGCCGTCATGCCGCGCAGGGCGATGCGCTCGGGGTCGAGCCAGACGCGCATCGAATATTCGCGTGACCCGAACAGCGTCACATCGCCGACGCCGAGGATGCGCGCCAGCTCGTCCTTCACGTTGAGCAGCGCGTAGTTGGAGATGTAGACCTGGTCGTAGGTCTTGTCGGGCGACACGAGGTGCACGACGAGCAGCAGGTCGGGCG
>CAZOOS010000040.1:14849-18605 GCA_964581475.1 uncultured Hyphomicrobium sp. | reverse complement strand
AAGTTCCCCAAGCAGATCGCCTTCAACGTCATTCCTCACATCGACGTCTTCATGGAGGACGGCTACACGAAAGAGGAATGGAAGATGATGGTCGAGACCAAGAAGATTCTCGACCCGAAGATCAAGCTGACGGCGACGTGTGTGCGCGTGCCAGTGTTCGTCGGTCATTCGGAGGCCGTCACCATCGAATTCGAAGAGCCGCTTAGCCCCGAGGACGCACGCAAGATCCTGCGCGAGGCGCCGGGAGTCATGGTCGTCGATAAGCGCGAGCCCGGTGGTTATATGACGCCGGTCGAAGCGGCGGGCGAGTTCGCGACCTATGTCTCGCGCATCCGCGAGGACGCCACTGTCGACAACGGGCTGTCGCTGTGGATCGTCTCCGACAACCTCTTGAAGGGCGCGGCGCTCAACACCGTGCAGATCGCCGAGACGATCATCAATCGCAAGCTGATACCCAACGCTGCGTGATCGCGGGGGCGTCTGTAGTTAGGTCGTGATGGACGGTCCTATTCGGACTTGCCAGCGCCATTGGCCTGCAGCTTGCCGAGTGCTTTCACGATCAGATTGAGATCCTGCAGAAAGCGCTCGCGCTGCTGGCCGGGCAACACCGCGAGGATCTTGTCGTCGACCTTCCGCGCCAGCGGATCGGCGGCCTTGAGAACCTTCCAGCCCTCGTCGGTCAACTTCACCGAGTAGGCGCGGGCGTCCTCCTTCGTGCGGCGGCGCTGGAGGAGGCCCTTTTTCAGCATGCGCCGCACGATGTCGGCGAGCGTCGAGCGGTCGACGCCGGTCTTCTCCACGAGGTGCGTCTGGCTGACGCCTTCGTTCTGGGAGACGGCGACCAGAACCGTGTATTGGCGCGGTGTGAGGTCGCCTTCCCCCATCTCCCCTTGGAAGATGTCGCTGGCGCATTGACCGGCCCGATGCAGCAAGTGAATCGGAGATCGCTCCAGTCTTCCGCCGGCCATTTCGCGTGCCTTTTGACGTGTCATGATTGGTTGGTCGAAAGGCCGGCATGCCTCGATAACGTCGATGACATCGACGTTTCGCCCCCCATGCCTCACCTTTGCCTTTATGGAATAGGTTACGGTGCGGTTTGGAGAAAATACCAGATTTGAGCTCTCGTCTAGAGCAAAAGGGTAGCCTCGGTGAACAAGTCGCAAGATATTTTCGCTTGTTACTTTGCCGGCAGAAGATCAGCCTAAAGACAATCGGACGGGCGATAGGGTTAGTCCGCCGGTATCTCATGCGCTCTAAGCAAGCCGATCTGCGACAATGCAAACACCATTGTCAGAGGCATGATGGCGAATACTTTGAAGCTCACCCAAGTGTCCGTGGATACCGTGCGCCACACCACCTCGTTGAGGACAGCTAGGAGGGTGAAGAAGCACGCCCAGCGTAACGTCAGCTTGCGCCAGCCGTCCTCGTTGAGGCGAAACACCTCGCCGAACACAACCTTCAGCAGAGAGTGCCCCATCAGCAGGCCGACGAACAGCGCACCGGCAAACAGCGCGTTGACGATCGTCGGCTTGATTTTGATGAAGTGATCGTCCTGCAAATACAGGGTGAGCCCGCCGAACACGAGCACGCAGACACCGGAGATGAGCGGCATCACGGGAATGCGTCCGAACATGAAGCGTGAGGCGATCAGCGCGGCGCTGACCGCCACCATGAAGACGCCGGTGCCCCAGAAAATGCCGGCGCGCGCGTTGACAACGAAGAAGACGACGAGCGGCCCCATCTCGATAGCGAGCTTCAAGAGTTGCGACTGTGTCGCGCCGGTTTTGCTGGTTGCCTCGTCGCCCATGTCGTGTCGCTCCCTCGATGTCAGTGCCGGCCGGCGCTGCTGCAACCTAGCCCAGATTTGCTTTGCACTCGCTTGTCTCGACGGCCGATGCCGAGCGGCTGGCCGCGCCCGAGAGCGCCTCGGCGGGGATCTGCTCCGCCGGCCGCGGTGCGGAGATCGGGGCGGCTAGCAGTGCAATCCTCGCATCCGCCTCGTGGATTCTATAGCGCTGCATGAGGCGGGTCAGATAGTAGGCGTAAAGCCCCGACAGCGGCATGATCAGCGCAACCTTGAAGGCGATCCAGATGCCGACGCCATCCATGTGCAATCCGAGAAAGTCGTAGACGCGCTCGTCCTTGAAGGTGAGGCGCACGGCTTCGTTGGCGAAGGCCGTGAAGACGAAGAACCAGGCGAAGTTCCAGGTGAACTTGTTCCAGCCCTCTTCGGTATAGTGGAAAGTCTTCTCAAAAACGTACTTGAAGAAGTTGCGTTTGAAGTACAGGCCGCCGAACAGAAACGCGGCGAACAGCGCGTTGAAGATCGTCACCTTGATCTGCACCCACATCGGGTCTTTGGTGATGATGGTCAGGCCGCCGAACACAACCGTTACGATCGAGGCGATGAGCGGGAAGATCGGCAGCCGGCGCAGCACAATCAGCATCGCCACAATGGCGACAACCGTCGAGATGATCAGCGCCCACGTGCCGGCGGCGATGCCGTACATGGCGTTGACGGTGAACATCAGCACCAGCGGTCCGAACTCGCTGAGGATGTTCACGGACTGCTCGGCGTTGAAAGGCATCCATCGCTTGAGCGCACTCATCTGCCGGAGATTACCCTTCTGTCTTAAGAATTCATGTTAGGTGCGTATTTAGGCTGCCGGCGTGTCTGCCGCTAGCTCCCGGCGATCGCTCGGGCAAACTCGCCCGCGTCAAACGGTTGCAGGTCGTCGATGCCTTCTCCCACGCCGATGGCGTGAACGGGCAGCGCGTGCTTAGCGGATATGGCGACCAGGATGCCGCCGCGGGCGGTGCCATCGAGCTTGGTCATGATGAGGCCAGTGACGCCGGCGCGTTCACGAAACACGTCGACTTGCGACAGAGCGTTTTGGCCCGTGGTGGCGTCGAGCACGAGCAGCACGTCATGCGGGGCGTTGGCGTCGAGCTTGCGGAGAACGCGCACGATCTTGGAAAGCTCTTCCATCAGGCCCTCCTTGTTCTGCAGTCGCCCGGCCGTATCGACGAGCAATACGTCGACGCCCTCATCGCGCGCGCGCGCCATGGCATCGTAGACCAGCCCGGCCGCGTCAGCGCCTGCGGCGCCGGAGACGACGCTCGAACCCGTGCGTGCGCCCCAAATGCCGAGCTGCTCGATGGCAGCGGCGCGGAAGGTATCGCCAGCCGCCAGCATCACCTTCTTGCCTTCGCCGTTCAGCCGTGCCGCGAGCTTGCCGATCGTCGTCGTCTTGCCACCGCCGTTGACCCCAACGATGAGGATGACGTGCGGCTTGTGGGATCCGTCGACGACGAGCGGCTTGGCGACGGGAGCCAGCACGCGCTCCACCTCGCTCTTGAGCACGCCGCGCACGTCGTCGGCACTGATGCCCTTCTCGTAACGCCCCTTGCGCAGCGTCGTGATGATGCTTTCGGCAGTGCCGACACCGAGGTCGGCTTCGATCAGCAGATCTTCCAGATCGTCGAGGGTGGCGGCCTCGAGCTTCTTCTTGGTGAAGATACCGGTGATGCCGTCGCTGAGTTTTGCCGACGACTTGCCGAGGCCCTGCTTGAGACGCCCGAACCATCCGGTCGCCTTGGCGGGCACACCGGCGGCCACCTCAGCCGGCGCTTCGATTGGCGCTTCCGCGGGGGATGGCGTGTCGGGGCCTTTGTTGCCCCAAAGCCGGCTGAATGCGCCCTTGCTGCTCACGCGACGACCTCGCCGGATAGACGTTGACCGTCGTGACCGCTGAC
>CAZOOS010000040.1:13595-14749 GCA_964581475.1 uncultured Hyphomicrobium sp. | reverse complement strand
AGATTGCAGTCGTCGACGACGCTCAGGGAGTTGGCGAACATCGCGTCGGTCTCGGTGGGGAACCCGGCGATGAGGTCGGCGCCGAACACCGTGTCGGGCCGCATGCGGAGTACGTCCTTGCAGAACTTCACCGCGTCGGCTCGCGTATGACGACGCTTCATGCGCTTGAGCACCATGTCGTCGCCCGCCTGCATGGAAAGATGCAGGTGCGGCATCAGACGCTCCTCCTCGGCAATGGCGCGCATCAACTGCTCGTCGGCCTCAACCTGGTCGATGGACGACAGTCGCAGGCGCTGCAGCTCGGGCACGAGGCTCAGGATTTGGCGAACCAGTGCGCCGAGAGATGGCGTGCCGGGCAGGTCGGTGCCGTATGAGGTTATGTCGACGCCGGTCAACACCACCTCGCGGCAGCCGCCGGCGACGACGCGTCGGACATGCGCGACGATCTCGCCCGCCGGCACCGAGCGCGACGGCCCGCGCGCGAACGGAATTATACAGAAGGTGCAGCGGTGATCGCAGCCGTTCTGCACTTGGACGTAGGCGCGCGTGCGCGATCCGAAGCCCTCGATGAGATGTCCGGCGGTCTCGCGCACGCTCATGATGTCGTCGACCTGCACCCGCTCCGAGCCGGCGGTCGAAAGCCCGGCGAATGTTTCCGGCCGCATCTTCTCGGCGTTGCCGATGACGTGATCGACTTCGCCCAGTGCCGCAAATCGTTCAGGCTCGATCTGTGCGGCGCAGCCGGTGACGATGATACGCGACGAGGGGTTCTCGCGGCGCAGCTTGCGAATGGCTTTCGTTGCCTGACGCACCGCCTCGGCCGTGACGGCGCACGTGTTGACGATGATCGCGTCGTCGAGCCCGGCAGCCTCTGCGTTCTTGCGCACGACGTCGGACTCATAAGCATTGAGCCGGCAGCCGAGCGTTATGATGCGGGGATCGGCCATGCTGATCAGGAGACCTCGGCGGCGGCTATGGGTCGACACGAAGGTGAGCCGTTACGCGCTTGGGGAGCCTGACGCAAACGGGATATCCGGCCGGTTAATGGTGGGGCGGTCATACTCGACAACTTTGTCGTTCGCTAGACAGGGGCGCGTGACAGAGTATCCGGCGCCAAAACGCCTTCAAACTCGAGTTCCGCCGGGCCGCACATC
>CAZOOS010000040.1:0-13495 GCA_964581475.1 uncultured Hyphomicrobium sp. | reverse complement strand
CCGAGATCATGGGCATTAACGTCATCGACCCAGAAGATGGCGTGCGGGTTGCCGACGTTGACCACGGATGGCGTGTGCAGCACCGGCGCATCGATGGGTCCGATCTGCAGCTCGATGCCGGTCGTGTCTACGAACGGCTCGGCGAGCGGGATGTCCTCCCAGCCAAAGCGCGGCTTGCCCATATCGATGGTGATGCGCTCGGGCCCGTTGACATTCGCCTTGAGCAGGCCGGCGTTCGTCTCGACGCTCACCTCGGAGCGGCCAAGCTCCTCGGCGGCAATGAGAGCGATGCAGCGCGTGGCGTTGCCGCACGCGGCGACCTCGGAGCCGTCCGCATTGAAGATGCGCATGAACACGTCGGCGTTCTGTGACGGCTCCATGACGATCACCTGATCGCAGCCGACACCACTATGCCGATTGCCGATGCGCCGCGCATCCTCCGCGTCGAGCTTGAGCGCGCGTTCGCGCGCGTCGAGCACGACGAAATCGTTTCCGAGCCCGTTCATTTTGCGGAAGGGGATACTGGCCGCGTCGGTCATGAGCCCATATATGGCGCTAAGGACAAAAAAGACAATCGAGCGGAGAGCGACCGGATGGTAGCCAACAGCCTACGCAACCTCGCGATTTGCGTCGCGACGATAATCGGCGTGGGTGTTGGACCGGCAATGGCCGCCATCACCGACGCATCAGAGCCTGCCAAGCCCAGCAAAATCAAAGTGGAGACCTTCGCGCAGGGGCTGGAACACCCCTGGGGCATGCAGTTTCTCCCCGACGGGCGGCTACTGGTCACCGAACGGTTGGGGCGCATGCGCCTCATCTCCAAGGATGGCAAACTTTCACCCGCCATCCTCGATGGTCTGCCGGAGGTGGCCGCGGTCGGCCAGGGCGGTCTGCTCGACGTCCTGCTGGCACCCGACTTTTCGACCAGCGGCATCATCTATCTGTCGTACGGCGAGCCGCGCGGCGACGGCAAGAACGGCACCAGCGTGGCGCGCGCCAAGCTCGTGTTCGAGGGCGACGGCGCCCGGCTCGAGGACGTGAAGGTCATCTTCCGGCAACAGCCCGCCGCCGATAGTGGCTATCATTTCGGCTCGCGGCTCGTTTGGGGGAAGGACGGCAAGCTCTTCATCACCACCGGCGAGCGCAACAAGCTGCGCAAGGAATCGCAGAATCCGGCCAACGACATCGGCAAGGTCATCCGCATCAATGCCGACGGATCGATCCCCGGCGACAATCCCAAGCTGCCGGGCTGGGCGCCCGAGGTTTGGTCCATCGGCCATCGCAACGCGCAAGGCGCGGCGATCCGCCCGGAAACCGGACAGCTCTATATCGTCGAGCATGGGGCCCAGGGCGGCGACGAGCTCAACCGCCCCGAGGCCGGCAAGAACTACGGCTGGCCGGTGATCACCTACGGCATCGACTACAGCGGCGCCAAGATCGGCGAAGGCAGTGAGAAGGAAGGCATGGAGCCGGCGGTCTACTATTGGGTGCCGTCGATCGCCACGTCGGGCCTCGCCTTCTATACGGGTGATCTGTTCCCCGACTGGAAGGGCAATGCCTTCGTCGGCGGCCTTGCCGGCACGCGCGTCGAGCGCCTGGTATTCGACGGCGACAACGTCGTCGGGCACGAGGAGCTGCTGCTGGATGAGGGCAAGCGCATCCGCGATGTGCGCGCTGGTCCAGACGGAGCGTTGTGGCTGCTCACCGACGATACCGGCGAAGTGCTGCGCATCGTTCCTGCTGACTGAAGGGCTCGTTTGATATAAGAACTGGGAACTCTGGAGGATTGTTGTGACTTGAGGATAATTCAATGCCGAAAACGCCTCGGCGCATCCTCGAACCCAACTTCCAAGGCAGTGCCATGACCGATCACCCGAGCTACGACTCACCCATCTCACGGTCGAGCCGCCGGTTGCTGCAGCTCTCCCTGATCACCCCGCGGCCATGTCACTGCGGCGGCTGCATCTGTCTAACGCCGCCCGAGCGGCGCACCCTGCGGCGGGTGTCCAAGATCGTGCGCCAATGGCGCCGGCGGGAGCGTCGCAGGGCCAGATTAATCGCCCGCGCCCGGGCGGAGGCCCGAAGCTAGCCAGCCGCCCGCAGGGAGGGCTTCGGTTGACATTTTGGGCTCCTGCGGGGCATTGTCCGCCCCAATCACGACGGCCCTGACCTCAGAGCCGCCGCCCTGCCCGCGCTGACGCGTGAGGCCGGGAGGTCAACACCCGCCAGCGCGTTGCGCCCGCGGGTGCGATTTTCGTTTGCGCTCGCGGATCCGCCGCGGCGCCCGGTGAAGGACGAGCATGTTTCAAACGCTGTCAGATCGCCTGTCCGGCATTCTCGACAAGCTGACGCGTCGCGGTGCGCTGACCGAGAGCGACGTCGGCGAAGCGATGCGCGAGGTCCGCCGCGCCCTGCTCGAGGCGGACGTGGCGCTCGATGTGGTGCGCGACTTCATCGACAAGGTGAAGGCCAAGGCGATCGGGCAGGAAGTCCTGCGCTCGGTCACGCCCGGCCAGATGGTCATCAAGATCGTCAACGACGAGCTCGTGGCCATGCTCGGCTCGGACGGCGCCACCATCGACCTGCACGCCGCTCCGCCGGTCGCCATGATGATGGTCGGCCTACAAGGTTCCGGCAAGACGACGACCACGGCGAAGATCGCCAAGCGGCTCACCGACCGCGACAAGAAGAAAGTGCTGATGGCGTCGCTCGACACGCGGCGTCCGGCGGCGCAGGAGCAATTGCGCGTCCTCGGCGAGCAGACGGGCGTCGATACGTTGCCGATCGTCGCCGGTCAGACGCCGCAGCAGATCGCCAAGCGGGCGCTCGATGCGGCGCGCCTCGGCGGCTATGACGTGGTGCTGCTCGACACCGCCGGCCGCATCCACATCGACGACGAGCTGATGCGCGAATCCGTCGAGGTGCGCGACATCGCGCGCCCGCACGAGACGCTGCTCGTCGCCGACAGCCTGACCGGCCAGGACGCGGTCAACGTCGCCAAGGCGTTCGACGAGCGCGTCGGCATCACCGGCATCGTGCTGACGCGCGCCGACGGCGATTCCCGCGGTGGCGCGGCGCTTTCCATGCGCGCGGTTACCGGCAAGCCGATCAAGTTGCTCGGCGTCGGCGAGAAGTGGGACGCGCTGGAGGATTTCCATCCGGCCCGCGTCGCCTCGCGCATCCTCGGCATGGGCGACGTCGTCAGCCTCGTGGAGAAGGCGGCGCAAACGATCGACGTCGAGAAGGCGACGAAGATCGCCGAGAAGATGAAGAAGGGCGTCTTCGATCTCGACGATATGGCCGAGCAGCTAAAGCAGATGCAGCGCATCGGCGGCATGTCGGGCGTGCTCGGCATGATGCCGGGCATGGGCAAGATCAAAGCGCAGATCGCCGATGCCAATCTCGACGACGGCATCCTCAAGCGGCAGCACGCCATCATTACTTCGATGACGCCGCACGAGCGGCGCAACCCGAAGGTGCTCGACGCACGCCGCAAGCGCCGCATCGCGGCCGGCTCGGGCACCAGGGTCGAGGACATCAATCGGCTCGTCAAAATGCACCGTCAGATGGCGGACATGATGAAGACGATGGGCCGCAACAAGGGCATGCTCAACAGGCTCGTCGGCGGCGGGAGCGGGCGCGGCGCGGCGCCAAGCGAAGCCGAGCTGGCCGCCATGCAGGACGAGCTCGGCAAGCTCGACCCGAAGGCGCTCGAGCAATTACCGCAAGACATCAGAGACGCATTGCCGAAGGGCATGCCGACCAAAGGCATCCCGGGGCTGGGTGGCGGCATGATGCCGAAGCTACCCGGCCTCGGCGCAGGGATGCCCGGATTGGGCGGCGGTCTGCCGAGATTCCCCGGCTTGCCGGGAAAGAAGAAGTAGAGATCAGATCAACAACGCAACGAAGGAAGTAAACCGATGTCCGTCAAGATCCGCCTGTCGCGCGGCGGCGCCAAGAAGCGCCCGTACTATTACGTCGTCGTCGCCAACACGACCTCGCCCCGCGACGGCCGTTACATCGAGCAGATCGGCACCTTCAACCCGATGCTCAAGAAGGACGATGAGACGCGGGTGAAGCTCGAGCTGGAGCGCTGCAAGTACTGGCTCGGCGTCGGTGCCCAACCGACCGATCGCGTCGCGCGCCTGCTCGATGCCGCCGGTCTGATGAAGCGGACGGCGTCGAACAATCCCCAGAAGTCGAAGCCGAAGAAGAAGCGCCTGGAGCGCGAGGCTGCCCAGGCCGACAAGGCCAAGAAGGCCGCCGAGGCTGCTGCTGCCGCTCCTGCCGAGCCGGCGGAGTAAGTCGCAATCGGCGCGTGCCGCTAACCGGCCGTTCAACTCTGCCGTGTCATTTATCTCCTCGTGCGGGGGCGCGCTGTTGCGTTCCTCGCCGAGGGGGACAGATGATGCTCGAGGACGGGATCTACGGTTTGCGTTTTGCGGCAACGCGTGACGGCAAAACGGATGACGGCGCCGGTCTTGCCGTGCTGCGCGGGGGCAAGGTGATGGGCTCCGATCCTCTAGGCGCGGTCTTCACCGGCACCTACGAGTTTGACGCGGCGCGACAGCTCAACAAGGTGCGCCTGCGTCTGGACGTTCCGGCCGACGGCGTGCTCGTCACCGGCTTTTCCGCTGGCCCCGCGGGTGCCACCTTGGATATCGTCGGCGCCTTCGCGGGCAGCTCGGCGGATACGACGGCCTTCATCCAGATTGCCGGGGCTCCCGTGGGTGTGCAGATCAGATACCTCGGGCCGCTTCCCAACTAGGCGGCAAACAAGCGGGCTTATGACCAAGCAAGCTCAGCGTGTCCTCCTGGGACGCATCGTGGCCGCACACGGCATCCGCGGCGATGTCGTCATCGACAGCTACACGGCCGAGCCGGGCGACATCGAGGCATACGGCCCGCTGTTCTCCGCCGACGGTGGCAAGCAGCTCGACATCAAGGTGGTGCGCGTGACGCCGAAGGGTGTTGTCGCGCGCGTCGGCGGCGTCGTCGATCGCAATGCCGCCGAGGCGCTGCGGGGGACGGAGCTCTACGCTCCCCGCGCGCGGCTGCCTGAAGCCGAAGAGGGCGAGTATTACTACGCGGACCTTGCCGGTCTGCGGGCAGACGATGAGGCCGGCAATCGTATCGGCTGCGTGGTCGGCGTGCAGAACTTCGGCGCCGGGGATCTGCTTGAGGTACGCCTCGACGGGCAGAGCGTCACGGAGCTGATCGCCTTCACGGACGCGTTCGTGCCGGTGGTCGACATTGCGGCGGGACGCGTCGTCGTGGTGATGCCGGTGTCGACGGATGACGTCGAAGCCGGCGATGAGGATGAAGCCAGCTAGACGGCCTCGCCCCGCAGCAGACGGGGCAGGTCGCCGCTGAGACCGGCAGCCTCGCCGACGAAAAAGCGCTTCAGGGCCGGCGCGCGGTTCACGAGGCCGAGGCCGACTTCGCGGATCGAGCGCAGCGGCGTGGCGTCGGCGGCGAATAGGCGGTTGATGCCGTCGAAGGTTGCGGCGGAGATAGCCGAGTCGAAGCGGCGCCACCGCTCGTAGCGGGTGAGCGCCTGCGCATCGCCGGCATCGAAGCCGACGCGCACGTTCTCGGCTAAGACCTCGACCAGCGCTGCAACATCGCGAAACGCCAAGTTCAGGCCTTGGCCCGCCAGCGGATGCACGCCATGGGCGGCGTCTCCGAGTAGTGCGAAGCGTGGCGCCACATAGCGGCGGGCAAGGTGTAATTCCAGCGCCCAGGATTGGCGCGGGCCATCCAAGGCGATGGCACCGAGCTTGCCGCCGAAACGCTTCTCGACCTCGGACAGGAAACCGGCATCGTCGAGCGCGAGGATGCGCGCCGCCTCGCGCGCGTCCTCCGTCCAGGTGATGCAGGCGCGGTTGCCGGTCAGCGGCAGGATGGCGAAGGGGCCGTTGGGGAGAAAGTGTTGCACGGCGCGCCCGGCGTGCGGGCGGTCGTGGCGGACAGTGGTAACGATTCCCGTCTGGGCATAGCTCCAGCCGATGACTTTGATGCCGGCGGCTTCGCGCAGCGGTGACTTGCGTCCGTCGGCGGCGACGACGAGCGAAGTCTCGATCTGGCGACCGTCCGCCAGGCTTATGCGGGCGCCGGTCTCGTCCGCGGTGAACCCGACAGCGTCTGCCGGCGCGAAGAACGTAATCGAGGGCAAACTGGCCGCTTTTGTGCGCAGCGCTGCCGTCAGCGGGCCGACGGGGACGATGTAGGTGGCCGGCTCTCCGGCGTCGGTGCTGTTGTCATAGCTGAGCAGCACCGGCCGCACGCCGGCTTCGAGGCTGGTATCGGTAATGTCGATGCCGGTGACCGGTTGGGCGTGCTCGGCTATCGTCTGCCAGACGCCGATCGCCTGCAGCAAGTGTATCGAGGCTGCGGAAAGTGCGAAGGCGCGCGCATCCGGGCGCGCCGCCACGTTGGCCACGCGATCGATCAGCGCAATCTTGAAGTCGGCGCCCAGGGCATCGCACAGCGCACATGCCAGGGCCAACCCGGCGAAGCTCGCGCCGGATATCGTGACATCGAAGCGGGCGGCTTTTGGCGGCATTTCACCTTCCGGCATCTGCGTTATGTTCCAAAGCTCAAGTGCCAATGGCGCTCTAGCCTATGCCAGCCTTCCTCCGCCATCCACCACCCGCGAGGCCCCGATGTCTACCGCCGATGACGCGCCGCAAGCCGCGTTGAACGCCCTTCTCGCCACCCTCGACCTCGAGCCGTTGGAGGACAACCTGTTCCGTGGCGCCCGGGGAAACGAGGGCTGGCAGCGCGTTTTCGGCGGACAGGTGTTGGGTCAGGCGCTGATGGCGGCGGCGCGTACGGTCGACTCCAGCCGCCCTGTACACTCGCTACACGGTTACTTTCTGCTCGCTGGCGACCCCGCGCGGCCCATCGTCTACGACGTCGAGCGCATCCGCGACGGCGGCAGCTTCACCACCCGCCGGGTAAAGGCCATTCAGCACGGCCGGCCCATCTTCTCGATGAGCAGCTCATTCCACAAGTCGGAGCCGGGATTCGAGCACCAATCGGCGATGCCCGACGTTCCGCCGCCGGAAGAACTCCCCAACCCCAAGGACATCATTGCGGGGCTCATCGATGCGCTTCCCGCATCGATGCGCAGCTACTGGAGCCGCGAGCGGCCGATCGACCTGCGTGTGGTCGATGTCTCGCGCTATCTCTCCCGCGACAGGAAAACACCGCTGCAGCATATCTGGATCAGAGCCAACGGGCGCCTGCCCGACGATCCGGTGGTGCACCAGGCCGTGCTTGCTTATGCATCCGACTTTACGCTGCTCGACACTGCACTGATCGCCCACGGCAAGCTTCTGTTCGACGCCGATGTGCAACTGGCCAGCCTCGACCATGCCCTCTGGTACCACCGGCCGTTTCGCGCGGACGAGTGGCTGCTCTATGTGCAGGACAGCCCTAATGCCTACGGAGCGCGCGGCTTCTGCCGAGGCAGCATTTTCAAGCGGGACGGGACTTTGATCGCCTCCGTGGTTCAGGAGGGTCTGATGCGGCAGCGGCTCTCAACTTTTGTGCCCAATTGACGGGCAGTCGCCCCCATTTGCCCAAACACTAAGCACAAACGGCCGTCAGTTTGCCGGGGCGCCCGAATTCTTGGCAGAGTTTCTCCTGTGAATCCAGATAGTTGTCTGCGCATCACCAGATTGGCACGCGTCTTGACTCCGTCTTACACGGCGCTTGCTGCCTGCCCAGGGAGTCTGAGCCAAAAACGACGGCGAATTGTCCGCTGCCTAACCGGCGGAAGCGTCACGGGGAGAGAGGGACTGCATGAAGCTGATTACGGCAATCATCAAACCCTTCAAGCTCGAGGAGGTTCGCACCGCGCTAACCGATCTCGGCCTGCAGGGAATGACGGTCACGGAAGTGAAGGGCTACGGACGACAGAAGGGACACACCGAGATCTATCGCGGCGCGGAGTACGCCGTGAGTTTCCTGCCGAAGATCAAGGTGGAAGTCGTGGTGCCCTCGGCTCAAGTCGACAAGGCACTCGAAGCCATTCAACGCGCCGCTAAGACCGGCCAGATCGGCGACGGCAAGATCTTCGTGTCTCCCATCGAGCATACGGTTCGTATCCGGACCGGCGAGGCAGACGACAACGCGCTTTAAGCGGGCTTGGCTCCGGAAGGGCAAGGTCCAGGTGTTACTGGAAGGGAAGGGGAGTTAAAGATGAACTTCAACGGACTAAAAAGAATGGCAGCGTCCGCATGTGCGGCGGCTGCACTCTACGCCGGAACCGCACTGCCGAGCTTGGCGCAGGATGCGGCTCCGACACCGACGCTCGACTCGGGCGACACGGCGTGGATGCTGGTTTCTACCGCTCTTGTTCTCATGATGGCCGTTCCCGGCCTTGCACTGTTTTACGGCGGCATGGTGCGCAAGAAGAACGTGCTGTCGGTACTGATGGCGACATTCGCCACCATCTGCCTTCTGTCCGTCCTTTGGGCGGTGGCCGGTTACTCGCTCGCCTTCACCGATGGCGGCGAATACCAGCCTTACATCGGCGGCCTGAGCAAGGCGCTGCTCGCCGGCGTCGGCAAGGACAGCTTGCAGGGCACTATCCCTGAGCTGGTCTTCATGTGCTTCCAGATGACCTTCGCCATCATCACGCCGGCGCTGATCATCGGCTCGATCGTCGACCGCATGAAGTTTTCCTCGCTCCTGATCTTCATGTCCCTCTGGCTGTTTGCGGTCTACGTCCCGGTCTGTCACTGGGTGTGGGGCGGCGGCTTCCTCGGCGGTGACGGCGTTCTCGATTTCGCCGGCGGCACGGTCGTTCACATCAACGCCGGCATCGCTGGTCTCGTCGCCTGCCTCGTCCTCGGACGTCGCGCCGGCTATGGCACCGAGAGCATGGCGCCGTTTAATCTCGTCCTGACGCTCATCGGCGCCTCGCTGCTGTGGGTCGGCTGGTTCGGCTTCAACGCCGGCTCGGCTGTTGCTGCCAACGGCACTGCTGGCGTGGCCATGGCCACGACGCAGATCGCCACTGCCATGGCGGCGCTCGCTTGGATGTTCTCCGAGTGGCTCGTCCACGGCAAGCCGAGCCTGCTCGGTATCGCCTCGGGTGCCATTGCTGGCCTCGTCGCCATCACGCCGGCTTGCGGCTTCGTTGATCCCAAGGGCGCGCTGGTCATCGGCGCGGCTGCCGGCGTCGGCTGCTACATTGCCTCGACCGGCCTGAAGAAGATGCTGGGCTATGACGACAGCCTCGACGTCTTCGGCGTTCACGCCGTCGGCGGCATCATCGGCGCCATCCTGACGGGCGTGTTCGCTGTGGAGGCTTTCGGCGGCAAGGCCGGTCTCCTTGAGGGCAACTTCGCTCAGGTGCCGATTCAGGTGTACGGCGTGTTGGCGACGATCGCGTGGAGCGGCATCGCTACCTTCGTCATCCTGATGGTGCTGAAGTTCACGATCGGCATTCGCGTCAGCGAGTCCGCCGAGGTCGAAGGCCTCGACGTCGCGCTGCACGGCGAGTCCGTTCAGTAAGCAGTCCCCGCGGGTCGCGGGCCGGTTCTCCGGTCCGCGGCCTGCGAACGTCTCCCGAGCGTGCGCCTTCCCCTAGGCGTGCTCTAAACTCGGCCCGGTGCTTCGGCATTCCGGGCCGTTTTTTTTATCCAGGGACGGTCACGCGCGTGTGGGGGGAAATGGCTCGCAACAGGCGCAAGAGGTGCGGCCGCGCCAGGGCGATGCACCCCTCGGTCGGCTTAAGGCCGGCCGCGGCGACGTGCATGAACACCGCGCTGCCACGCCCGGCGATGCGCGGATGATCGTTGTAGTCCATCACCACGACCACGTCGTAGAGCCCGTCGTCGCGCCATAGGCGCTCGGCGCTGGCGGGATATGGGTGGTCGACCGGTCGGTTGTAGTTGCGATCCGTCGGTGCATCGCACCAGCCGTCCGACGGCGCCACGGTAGAAATTGCCAGCCGCGTCAGCGGGCGCGGCAGTCGGTCCGAGCGGTAGAGCACGCGACTGAGGGCAAAGCTGCCGAACGGGGTGGCGCCGTCGCCCTCGCGTTTGCCGGCGCGCCGGCCGCTGCGACCAAGGGCGCATGGAAAGCTCAAGTTGCCATAAGTCAGCACACCCCGTGTCGACCGGGCCGAAAGACCCCTCACGACTATTTTAGGGGCTGGCTGTGCGATCGAACCATGCGTCTTCATTGGAGCTTCCTGGCGCGCGTGCTATTCGCAACCGTCAGATAAAGCCGACGGGGGGCCTGGCCAAGGACATTGCGGCCCCGCGGCGGTATCTGTGCCGGAGCAAGAACACGATGAGCACTTCCCGCCGTATTCTTATCGTCGACGATGACGAGGAGCTGCGCGAGACCCTGAAAGACCAGCTTATTCTGCACGATGAGTTCGAGGTGCTGACATCGGGCACCGCGTCGAAAGGAATGGAGCTTGCCAAGTCGGACCACTTCGACCTCGTCGTGTTCGACGTCTCGCTTCCCGATATGGACGGCCGCGAGGCGGTGCGCCTGCTCCGCAAGTCTGGCTTCAAGACGCCGATCGTTATGCTGACCGGCAATGTGTCCGACGCCGATCAGATTCTCGGTCTCGACGCCGGCGCCAACGACTACGTCACGAAACCCTTCAAGTTCGCCGTGCTGCTCGCGCGCATCCGCGCGCAATTGCGCCAGCACGAGCAAAGCGAGGATGCGGTATTCGCCATCGGGCCCTACACCTTCAAACCGGCCTCCAAGCTGCTCATCAACGACAAGGGCACCAAGATCCGGCTGACCGAGAAGGAAACCTCGATCCTCAAATATCTCTATCGTTCTGGCGATAAGGTCGTTTCGCGCGATACGCTGCTGCACGAGGTGTGGGGCTACAACGCCGGGGTCACGACACACACCCTCGAAACGCACATCTACCGGCTGCGCCAGAAGATCGAGAAGGATCCGTCCAGCGCCGAGCTCCTGGTCACCGAATCCGGCGGCTACCGCCTCGTCCCCTGATGTGTTTTCCACAGCCTGGCTTGGCCGCGTGTGGACGCTGTGGCCACCTGTTGTGCGTGGGTCATATCAGCTGGCCGCGAATCAATAGAAGTTGCCGCAGGTTAGTGACGCCGGGGAATGTCGCCCGCGGTGTGGATGTTGCGATAGTGGTCTTGCGTTCAGCTGTGCAAACAACTTGAACGGATGCCATTGGATCTCTTCGCAGGACACTTGGCGGTGCTGCCGCTGTTTCGCGGCCTGAGCCCGCTGCAGATCGCGGCCATTGCTCGCCGCGCCGAGCGCGTCGCCTATAGCCCCGGCGCTGTCATCATCGAGGAGAATGCGCTGGCCGAGGCGGCCGTGCTCATCGTCGCCGGGACTGCCGCGCGCGTGAGCGGCCCTGAGCTCGCGGGGCGCTCCGAGCCGGTGGCTGCGGGCTCCCTGCTGGGCGAGGCCGCCATGCTGGTGGAAACCACCTACGGCTCGACCGTTGTGGCGCGCACCGCCGTGCGCGCCGTGCATATCACCCGCGATGCCATGCAGGAGCAGATGCTCCTGGACCCGCAGCTGGCCGACCGGCTGGCGCAGAATCTCGCTCAGAGGCTGACCGCGTTCGCCGACGAGCTGCGTCGCGTGGACAACCTGCTTGGCAAGGAAGCCGCGGCCTGGGCGGCGAAGGCGACTGAGCTCGAAGCGCCAGCCGAGGCGCCGGCATCAAAGGCCGCGCCGCCAGTCGCCCTGACGGCGCCAACGCGTTGACGGACCAGGAGAACTTGCGTGCCGGCATGAAAAACGCCCAACCCCGGGGGGAGGGGTTGGGCGTCGAGAGCGCTTTCGCGCGTGGTGTCGGGAGGGAAGCCGACACCCCAGGTGATGTCTTTCGGCTAGACGGGGGGCACTACCGATACAGGGTGACACCACCTGACTGACTTGAGTTAAGCGCAAAGGCAGGAAGTTCAATAGAGCCGGGGTCTGCGTATCACAAAAATGTTACCACTCGCAGCCGGGTTTTCCCCAGGCAGCTGTTGCCAAGAGTCCGAACGGCCACAGGGGCAGCGTTCAGGGCGTTCCCATCGGCCTGCCAACGGCCTTAATCTTGAACAACTCGGCATCCAGCTCGGCGGCTTTCGTGAGGTCGGAGACCTGCACGCGCGTGTCGAGCCCCTGCGCGTCTTTGGTTACCCACTCCTTGAGCTCAAGGGTCGGCTTGGTCGACATGAAGAGTTTGATCTGGCCGGGCGTGTCGGGGTTCTTGTCGATCAGCCCAACGACCAAAAGGTCTGCCGATTCCTGCACTTCCATAATGCGGGCGTCGCGTACAAGGTCGACGTCCGTGCGCAGCAGGAGGCGGAACGGTGTGTCGTCCAGCGACACGCGATCCTCGTTGTTGAGATCGAGGTCCTGAATGGCGAGGTATTGCCCATCGGAAACGACGATCTGCCGCGACGGACGCGCATAATCGAAGCGGAAGCGTCCCGGACGCTTCACATAGAACTTGCCCTTCATGCGCTTATTGTCGGCGGTCGTCTGGACGAAGTTGCCCTGCAACGTGTTGAGATTGCTGAAGTAGGTGGAAACCTGGTGCACCAGATCGGTCTGCCGTGCATCAAGCGCGATGCCTTCGCCCGCCTTTGCGGGCGCGACGTGCGCGCTCCACGCCGATCCGGCGCCGGCGGCGGGTTGCTCGGCCGCCGGGGCAGGTGGAGTTGCCGCCGGTGGAGTGGCGGGTGTGGGGGCGGGAACGTGGAGGGGCTTTTCGTCGCCGGCGGCGCTAGCGCCTACTGGCACCATCAACAGGCTCAGGGATGCGATCGCCGCAATCGCGATTGCTCTCAGCTCCTGCATGGGCCCCCGCGTCTCCCGAATCGTCCTGATTTCGTGCCTTAGATAGAGCATCCTCGAGCGCGCGGAAACTCCCAAGCTAGCGCTCTCTAGCGCTCTTCGCCGAACAATACGTCTAGATGTTGGCGATTGGCCATGTGGCGCATAGGAGCGCCTCAGCCGGCAGCCGCGCGTGCACCGCCGCCGTCGCGCCCGGTGATCAGGATATCGCGTCTGCCGGTGCTGTTGGCGGCGCCGATCAGGCCTTCCGTCTCCATCCGCTCGATCAGGTCGGCGGCACGGTTATAGCCGATCGACAGGCGGCGCTGGATGTAGCTGGTCGAGGCCTTGCGGTCGCGCAGCACGATGGCGACGGCCATGTCGTAAAGGTCGTCCTCGCTGGTGGCGCGTGGATCGCCTCCGGGCGCATCGGCCGCGGGAGGCGTGTCGGTGATGCCGTCGACATAGTGCGGCGTGCCCGAGCGGCGCACCGCTTCGGCGATGCGCTCGACTTCCTCATCCGACACGAACGGCCCGTGCGCGCGGATGATCTGTCCCATGCCCAGCGAATAGAGCATGTCGCCCTGGCCGAGGAGCTGCTCGGCGCCCTGCTCGTTGAGGATGGTGCGGCTGTCGATCTTGGACGCCACCTTGAAACTGATGCGCGCCGGGAAGTTCGCCTTGATGGTGCCGGTGA
>CAZOOS010000039.1:0-18950 GCA_964581475.1 uncultured Hyphomicrobium sp. | reverse complement strand
GCCTTGCGCTCCCACTTGCCGGCGGCGCTCTGCTGCCAATAGGTCACCGGGCAGCCCGCGCTCTTTGCCGCCGTCCATTGGCCGCGGGCCACCGTCACCGCCTCCGCGTCGTTGCCGTCGAACATGTAAACGATGCGCACGAACCCGGAGAAAGCCTCTGCCGCGGCGCCGTCGACGAGGAAGCGTACGCCGGCCCCGTTCGGCGTCTCGCCCGTTGTCGTCAGGTAGACGGGCTGCTCGGCCGCATGACCGTCCTTGGCCGCGCCGTGCGCGAGGAAACTGTCTTCCTTGTAGGTCCACAGCGCCAGATCGATCGCCGCCAGCCGCTCTTGCGAGCCCGCCTGCACGACGGCCCGCCAGCCGCGCTCCAGCGTTTTTTCAACGAGGGTCGGCAGAACCATCTCGAGCGTCTGCTGCTCGAGGTGATAAAAAAGCACCTCCGTCGGCGCTGCTGAATTCGGCTCGCTCATCTGGGAATTATACCCGCACCGACGCGCCATTGCATGCTGCGCATGGCTTGGCAAAGCGTGCTGCGGCGCAAAGGCGATTATCCCTTGCGCCGTTTAGGTGCCTTACCTACTTATCGGGGTCCGGAACGGCGCCAGACGTGCGGCTGTCGTCCGTGCGGGCGGTGAGCTAGCGGCATCTTCGGGTTCGCCGCTGCTCCCGTCCCGCTGCATTCTCCCGGATATGTTCGAGACGTTGCCCCGCGAGCGCTCAGCGCTTGCTGGTCAGGTATCGCTTCGGAACCTCGCCGGCGGCGACCAGCGCGTCGACGCAACGACGCGACAACGCGCGGCGCGACGCCAGCATGCAGCTGCGCAGCTCCGGCGTGCCGATCGAGTATTTCGCACAGAAGCGATAGTAGTCGCGTTCGCAAGCAGTGTTGACGCGCGCCGAGTAGGCGTTGGCCGCCGACCCGCATGCAAACATCATGAGCACAGCCGCACCCGCCACAGCTGCACGAAGCACCGGGCGCGCCCGGCCGTGAGAGCACTTCTGCATCGATCCCAGTCTCGCTAGAGCTTCCCCTCAGGCTCGCGCCCCGAGCTCACGTCCCCGTTGCAAGCTCGCGAATCCACGCTATCGCGTGCGCTGCTTCAAGGCCAGTGACCGAGCTGCCTCGGAAGCGAAAAAACATCCTCAGCTCTTATGCTTAGCGAACGGATTTTCGCCCTTGCGGAGATTGAAGCGCAGCGGCACGCCGGGCAGCTTGAAGGCATCGCGCAAGCTGTTCGTGAGGTAGCGGATGTATGACTTCGGCAGGTCCGCGGGGCGCGAGCAGAAAGCCACGAACGTCGGCGGCCGCGCGGAAGGTTGCGTGATGTAGCGCAGCTTGATGCGACGGCCCCCGACCGCGGGCGGAGAATGGCGCGCCATCGCCTCCTGCAGCCAGCGGTTCAAATCGGGCGTCGAAACGCGGCGGTTCCACAAGTCGTAGGTTTCGAGGACCGCCTTCGACAGCTTCTCGACGCCGCGGCCGCTCAATGCCGAGAGCGGAACGAGCGCCACGCCCTGCACCTGCGCTAGGCGCTCGCCCAGCGCCTCGCGCAGCTCCTTCAGCATCTTCTGCTTTTCTTCGACGAGGTCCCATTTGTTGATGGCGATGACGAGCGCCCGGCCCTCCTCCGTCACCAGATCGCCGATGGTCAGATCCTGGTGCTCCAGCGGACGCTCGGCGTCGATGAGAAGCACGACCACCTCGGCGAAGCGGATGGCACGGATGGCGTCGCTGGCGCTGAGCTTCTCGGCGGTCTCGCTGATCTTCGCTTTGCGTCGCAGCCCGGCCGTGTCGAACAGGCGCACCTTGCGCCCATGCCATTCCAGATCGCTGGGTACGCTGTCACGCGTCAGACCGGGCTCAGGCCCGGTGATCATCCGATCCTCGCCGAGCAACGCGTTGACCAGCGTCGACTTGCCGGCATTGGGGCGCCCGACGACGGCGACACGGATCGGCTTCGATGTCGCCGGTGCCGCTTCGGCTTCCGCGTCCGTCTTGTATTTCGGTTTGAGGCCGAGCGCCGATAACATCTCGGCCTCGAGGTCGGCGAGGCCCTCGCCATGTTCGGCGGAAATGGCGACCGGCTCACCGAACCCAAGCTCGAACGCCGCGTAGAACCCCTCCTCGGCCGCGCGGCTTTCGCTCTTGTTGGCGACCAGCACGATAGGACGTCCCGATGAGCGGACCAGCTTGGCGAACGACTTGTCGTCGGACGTGATGCCTTCGCGTGCATCGACGACGAAGAGGACGAGATCGGACGCGGCCAGCGCCGTTTCGCTTTGCTGGCGCATGCGCTCGGCAATCGATCCGCGCTTGGCCTGCTCGAGTCCCGCCGTGTCGACGATGGTCACGGGGTTGCCGGCGAGATCGGCTTCGCCCTCGCGCCGGTCGCGCGTAAGCCCCGGCATATCGGAGACGAGCGCGGTACGCCCCCCGGTAAGCCGGTTGAACAGCGTCGACTTGCCGACGTTGGGGCGGCCGATGATGGCAATGATCGGGGAAGCGGACATTGGGGAGGCCGGGCGCGATTGCATGGAGCGGCGCTTATCGCGCATTCGCTGCCCGGATGATAGAGACGCCGCCCAACCGGCAGGTTAAGGCCGCTGGCCGAGGGCCGCTTTAGTTGAGCGCGATGAGCTTGGCGCTGTCCGTCAGCACGTACATACGTCCCTGCGCGACCACCGGTGCGACGTAAACGGCGCTGCCGAGGTCCTTCTGCCCGGCGATCTTGCCGGTCGCCGCGTCGACGCCAATGAGCGTGCCCGCCGAAGATGCGAGCCAGAGCGTCCCGCCCGCCAGCGTCGGGCCGGCCCACGCGCCGGTCCCCGGGAGCTTGGTCGTCCATTGCGTCTTGCCGTCGGTGCGCGACAGCGCCATGAGCTGACCTTGGGTGTCGACGACGAAGACGCTGGCACCCGCAACCGAGGGCGCTTGCGTGCCGGGCACGTTGATCGACCAGAGTCGCTCGCCGCTTTCGGCCTGTGTCGCAATCATGCGGCCGGCATGGCCGACGGCGAACACCGTGCCGTTGTCGATGGCCGGGCGGGCCGCGTCGCTCATCGACGTGAGCTGCGACGTCGTGCGCGTGCGTGCAAGGTTCTCGCTCCACACCGACGAGCCGTCGGCCACGCGCATGGCGACGAGGTCGCCGGAGGGGTAGGGGACGACCACGATCTCGCCGTCGACGGCGGGACTGGCGTTGTTCATCAGGCTCGCCTGCTGCGGCAGACCGCGCATCGACCACAACTCACCGCCATCGGCTCCGGCGAGGCAGAAGAAGCGGCCGTCGAGGGTGACGACGAACACGCGATCGCCGACCGCGGTCGGCGCCGCGCGAACGGGCGCCTCGAGCTGCTTTTCCCAGATCGACTTGCCGTTCTGCGGATCGAGCGCGACAACATTGCCGTAGCCGCTCGCCGCGTAGAGGCGTCCGCCGTCGATGGCGAGGCCGCCACCGTAGCCCCCGCCGCTGCCGCCGCCACCGAGCGAGTACCAGCTACCGCTCGACTCGCGCTTTGGCTTCAGCGAGGTGCGCCAAGCGGCGGAGCCGCCGCTGGTGGAAAAGGCGCTGACGGTTCCGTCGGCGTCGAGGGTGAAGACCTGACCGTTGTAGACCAGCGGGCTGGCGGTGATGCGCCCGACGCTGCCCGATCCCGTCCCGGCATCGGCACTCCACACCACGTTGGCGGCGCCGCCAAAGGCGAGATTGCCGGGAGAGTTATTGGGTGCGCCGCCCGCCTGCGCCCAGCTATCGTTAGCCCGCGGCGCCGGCAAGATGATCGGGGAGAAGGCGTCCGCCAGCTCGCCCGTCACCGGTCCGGTGGGCTGCATGATGGAGATGCGCTTGCCCGGAAGGGGAACTGCCTTCTCGGCGAACGGATTGAGATTGGCGAGCTTGGGGAGCGAGGGCCCGTCGCCGGCGCAACCGGAAAGCAGCACGAGCGAGGAAAGCCCCGCTCCTATCACGCCGCTCAGCCGCGTCCCCCTCATGTATCCCCACTCAGTCCTTTTTGGCCGGCGGCGTTGTTGCCGGAGGCGTGGTAGCGCCGGCTGGCGGCGCTGCATTGGTAGGTGGCGAAGCCGGCGGCGGTGCGGCGGGCGGCGTGTCACTCGCCGACTTCTTGGTGATCTCTCCGGCTGCGATCTGTGCCATCACGATCTGGGCCCGCTCGGTGATGCTCTGCGGCGTCGACTGGTCAACGAACAGCGGCGTCAGGATGGTGCGTGCGTCGTTCGACTTGCCGGCCTTGAATGCCGCCAGCCCCAGCAGCTCGCGCGCGCTGAAGCGCCACGGGCTGGCGTCGCTCATCAGAGGGGTGAGCCGATTCTCCATCTCGGTAAAGTCGGCCTCGCCGATGCGAAGCCCGGCAGCCTGCAGGCGGGCAAAGTCGCGCAGTGTCGCATCAGCGGTGCTGTCGTTGACCAGTGCCTCGTAGGCGGCGACCGCCTCGGCCTTCTTGCCCTGCTTGCTCTGCGATCCGGCCAGTTGCAGCTGCGCCAGCGCGCGGTAGCCGCCGGCGCCGTCCACAGCGATCTTCTCGAATTCCTTTTCGGCGCTGCCTTCCTTCTTGTCGTTGACGAGGCGCATCGCCTCCTCGTAGCGCGCGCCGGAATCCTGCGCCGCGGCAATGCGTTGGCTCTCCCAGTACTTAAAGCCGAGCACGCCAAATACGATCACGGCGGCGGCGGCGAGGATGTACGTTCCGTACTGCTTCCAGATCTTCTCGAGGCGTTCGCGCCTCAGTTCTTCTTCGATTTCGCGGAGAAGACCGTCGTCCTGCTGTGCCATCGCGATTTCAGCCCCTGAACCTTGGCGCGTTTCTTATCCGAGGCCCGGCCGGGCTCTGGAAGCCGCATACATAGCCGACGGCATCCTTGGCGCAAGCGCTTGATCGGGTTTCGCCGACCGAGGGATGCCGCCCGCAGGCATTCCCTAAGCCTTGCTGCTCGGGTTTTTCGACTTTTTCGTGGCCCTGCCGCCGGTTGCACCGACACGTTCGACCGTTCGCGGCTCCTTTGTCGGGGTCCCATCCTGCATGGCATAGGTGTGTTCCGGCGCCGGGAAAGCGCGCGTGCGCACGTCCTCGGAGTAGGAGCGGATGGCATCCTCGATGACCGCGCCGACCTTGCCGAACTTCTTGACGAAGCGCGGCACGCGCGGGCTGAGGCCGAGCATGTCCTCCATGACGAGGATTTGCCCGTCGCAGGCGAGCGAGGCACCGATGCCCACCGTCGGGATGGGGATCGAGGCGGTGATGCGCTGCGCCAACGGCTCGGTGATCGCCTCGAGCACGACAGCAAAGGCGCCGGCCTCGGCAATGGCGCGCGCGTCGGCTTCGATCGCCGCCCACTCCGTCCGCCGGCGGCCCTGCGCCTTGAAGCCGCCGATAACATTCACCGATTGCGGCGTCAGACCGATGTGCGCCATGACCGGAATGCCGCGGTCGACGAGATAGCGGATCGTTTCCGCCATGCGTTTGCCGCCCTCAATCTTAACAGCGCCACAGTCGGTCTCTTTCATTACCTTCGCGCAGTTTCTGAAGGCGACGGGCGGGCTCTCCTCGTATGAGCCAAATGGCATGTCGACGACGACGAGCGCACGGCGCGCACCGCGAACGACCGCGCGTCCGTGCATGATCATCAATTCGAGGGGCACCGGAACGGTTGTCTCATAGCCATGCATAACCATCCCGAGGCTGTCGCCCACCAGCAGGAAATCGCAATAGCGGTCGGCAATCGCCGCCGTGTGCGCGTGGTAGGCGGTGAGCGCGACGATCGGCTGGCGCTTTTTCATCGCCGTGATGTCGGGCGCCATCAGGCGCTTCTGGGTGCTGTGCACGGACATGAGAGGCAGGGTACTCGCTAAATGGACCGGCGTCGCGGCAACCTAGTGATGAAGTGGCCCGCAAACCAGTGGCGCGCCTGCCGTGCTTCGCACACCACGTTTGAAATGATTTTCGATTTCAGAGCCTTGCTAACGAAGATTTAGGGTTAAAATCATCATATAGATCGATCTCTTCAGAGACACTTCTCATTTCGGCCGGGGGCTGCCTTGCAGAAGATTGCAAAAACCGACATCGGCGCCGTTTCTGGCTGCCTGCGTTTGACCACCGTCGCGGCGTTCCTCGGCGGGGCGCTGCTCGTTGCGGCGACACCTGAGCCGGCACAGGCTCAGTTTTACCCTTGGGGGCAGTGGGGGAACCCGTCCCCCTGGCAGCAGAAGCCACGCCGACGCCGCGCCGCGCCACGTTACGTCGAGCCATCGGACGAGAAGCCGACCGTCGCGCTGCCGAAGCCGAGTGGCCCGCTGGTGATCGTCGTCTCGATCGGCAAGCAGACGGTCACCGTCTATGATGATGGAAAGGTGATCGCCAAATCGCCGATTTCGAGCGGCACCAGCTCGAATCCGACGCCGACCGGAATCTTCAGCATCCTGGAGAAGAACCGCTACCACTATTCAAATCTCTACGGCGGCGCGCCAATGCCGTTCATGCAGCGCGTGACCAACTCCGGCGTCGCCATGCACGCAGGTGACCTTCCGGGGTATCCGGCCTCGCATGGCTGCATCCGTCTTCCCTACAGCTTCGCACGCAGCCTGTTTGGCATCACAGACGTCGGCGCCCGCGTCATCATCAGCAACGAGGACCCGACGCCGGCGGAGTTCAACAGTCCGCGGCTCATCGCGCCGCTGCCGCCGGACAGCCTCGCCCACAACGGCACCGACCCCGTACCGGCTGCCGCCACCGGCACCCCGGGCGAGATGCTCTCCCTGTCCGCGACCGAAGGCAGCGAGAAACCGCGCACACGGGCCAGCGCCGCTGCCGCACGCGTGGTCGAGCGCCAACGGCTTGCCGCCAATATCGTAGAGGCGGAGAACGCCAAGCGCGCCGCCGAGGATCAAGCGAAAGCGGCCACCGCCGCCGTGCAGGACGGCAAAGAAATGATCCGCAAAGAGCGCGCCGAAGAAGGCCGCCTCGATGATCTCGCACGCAAAGCCGCCAAGGCTGCCGACGCCGCCGCGGCTCGTTTCACCACGCTGACGGCGAAGATGGCGAAGGTCGACGCGGCCAACATCGACGCAGCCGAGCTGGAGAAACAATCGGCGGAGGAAGTCGCCGAAGAGACGAAGTTGCTCGACGCCATCGATGCCGCCACCGCTGCCAAGCGCACGGCGGCTGCGCAGGCCGCCAAATCCAAGCAGGCGGTCGCCGACGCGGGCGCGCTCGAGAAGGCACGCAAAGTTGCCGTCGAGGACGTGAAGAACGCCGAAATGGTCCTCGCCGGCGCCAAGGAGACGCTGGCCGCTGCCGATGCCCTCGAAGCGCGCAAGGACAGCCCGGTGTCGATCTTCATCAGCGCCAAGACGGGCCGCCTCATCGCCAAGCTCGGGTTTGCGCAGGTGCTCGACGTGCCGGTGACCATCGCCGAGCCCGGCCGCCCGCTGGGCACGCACGTCCTCACCGCCACCACTTTCACCGACGGCGAGAAGGCACTGCGCTGGAACGCCATCAGCCTGCGGCCGTCCGAGAGGGTTCAGTACTCGCGTCGCAAGAAGCGCCGCCACGATGACGAGGAGCCGGTCGTCGCCGCCGGTCACGATACCGACGCCGCCAGCGCGCTGGAGCGTATCGAGATCCCCAAGGAGACCGCCGATCTGCTCGCCGAACTGATGAAGCCGGGCTCCTCGTTCATCATCTCCGACTACGGTCTCAGCCGCGAGACGAGCGCACGGACGGAATTCGTCGTCGAACCGTGGCGCAGCCGCTCGCACAGCTCCGAGACGCGCTACTACTGAGGCCCTCGGTCACCCAGCCCAAATAAAGTGTCATCCTCGGGCTTGTCCCGAGGACCCACGTTTCCGAATGTGCCGCGGGTAGACGTCCTCGTATCAAGCGAAGTGAGATCCGATCAGCGTCGCAGCACGCTGAGGCTTGGGTCCTCGGGACAAGCCCGAGGATGACAATTGGAGGCCGCGTGCCACATGGTGCACAACGCTTTCAGCCCGGCAATTTGATTTGTCTCTCCGGCGGCGACTGCACGACGGCGACGGCATCGCCCAGCGTAACGCGGCCGCCTTCGAGGACCTTGCAGGTCACGCCGCCGCGCCACTCGGGGTGCAGCGCCTTGCGCAGGCCGGCGCGTGCCTCATCCATGCGTGCGCACGGCGTCGTCGGATAGGTGACCTCGAGGAGCACGGGGCCGATGCGCAGCGTCGCGCCGAGTGCGCGTGGCAGCCGCACGCCTTCGACCAGCAGGTTGGCGCGGCGCGCCGTCCAATCGAGCGACGGGTCACCGCCGAGTTCGCGCAGGGCTGCCTGCCAATCCTCGCGCGCTAGGATCGTCACCGCGCGCCGCTTGTATTTGGCGCCCTTGTGGTCCCCCACGACGCCGGCTTGCAAACTGATCTCGATGCTGTCCACCGTCTGCATCGGCGCCAGCCGCTGTGGCCGCCACGCGATACCGATCAAGCGTCCTGTCATGCCAGCGGCGAGACGCCGATGAGCAGCTCGTGCAGGTAGAGCAGGATGCCGGCGTAGAGCGCGACGCCGATCGCTACGACGATCAGGTCGTTGATCCACGGCCCGCTGCCCTTGCCGATCGGGCCGAGGTCGCCGCGCTTCTTCACCGAGATGCGGTCATAGACGGCGAAGGCGAGGAAGCTGCCGAACAGCACCAGCGAGGCCAGATCGCCGTTGGCCAGCAGATGCGCCAGCGCCCAGATCTTGATGGCGACGAGCATCGGGTGCTTCAGCATGACGTGGATGTGCGAGGGGATATACGTCGCAACCAACGCGATCATCGCCGGCAGCATGAGCGCGAGGGCTAGGTGCCGTGTCCAGGTCGGCGGATCCCACAGGATGGGGTTCTTGCCAGGATGGAGTTGCAGCTTGTGGAAGCCGAGGATGATGAGCGCCAAGCCCAGCAGCGACACGACCGAGAACAGCACCTTGTAGCCGGTGCTGCCGAAGCGGGCGATAAGCCCGTTCTTCAGTTCGACGTTGGCCGGCACCAAGTGGATCGCCAGGAACAGGATGAGACCCAGCACCATCACCAGCATGTTCACGCCCTCCCCAGGAAAATTGCGCCGCGGCTGCGAATCGTTGCCACGCTACGGCCATGTCGATAGGCTTTTCTAGAGTTCCGGTGCTTCGGCGGCTAGTCCGCTGATCGCTCGAATGGTCGCGGGGACCGTTACCTTCGTCGTCTTTCGAGGTGCGCGTCATGCAGGCTTCCCGCGTTTCGGTGCGTAATGCGTTGGTTGTTCCCACCCATCTCCAGTTGCGTCCCCAGTTGCGGAATGCGTCCGATGCCTTCCAATTCGAGGGAGACCTGTCCATGGCTGCTCGCGCCGAGGTGAAAGCGGATTTTGACGGCCCGGAGGATCGCCAGCTCGCCGACGACATCGCGCGCGCCATGCACCATCGGCCGCTGATGAGCCGGCTGCAACGCGTCGAAGCCATGCACGGCGGTGCCGACGGTGCAGTCGCCCGGACGGCGGCGCGTCTCGCACCCGTTCCGGCTGCGCCGCCAAGCATCGGTGCACTGCCGCCGCCGATCCCCGTCGATCCGCGCTCGCTCGATGAGGTGATCGACGATCTCGGACATGTCGCCTCATCCCCGCCCAGCGCCGACTGGCTCGACAACTCACGCCGCGAACGCCGCCGGCAGCGCAACCGCAACGCCCTTGCATGGGTGACCACGGTACTCATCGCCGGCAGTATCGTCGCCGCGACTTTCCTGCTGCTGCGCGTCTAAGGCCTAAGGCAGATATCCCTTATCGAGATTGAGCGACTGGCGGGCCACCTCGCGGCCTTTGGCGTCGCGGTGCGTCGCTACCCAGGCAACGTGCGTGCCGGCCTCGGCCGAGGTGCGCGAACGCAAATTGACGGCGATCGTATCGCCGGCCTTGGCGGCAATCGGCTGCAGCAGCGGAAAATACAATTGCTCCCAGTGTGTGCGCGGCGCATCCGGCGCCGTCGAAAGCACGATGCCCGGCGTCAGCTCGGCGCTCCACCAGGTGGCAAAGCCGTAGATGGTCGTCGCTGCTTTCGGCTTCCAGGCCGCCTCGCCCTTGCGCGCCGATCGCCCGTCGCTGCCGAGCTCTATGCTGTCCCACGCCTTGGCATCGAGCAGCTCCTTGGCACCGAACGTGCGCACGTAGATGTTGTTGAGGCTCATCGTCTTGGCGACCGATAGATCAAACCCGGTCGCATCCCAAGCACCTAACTCGGCCTGCACCCGGTCGCTGATAACCGGGGCGACAAACTGCTCGATGCGTCGGGGAATCAGCACGCCGCCAGGCTTGAGGAAGCGCTTCTTCGCATCGGCCAGGGTCGCGATGATGTGCTCTTCGAGCGCGTAGTTGCCGAGCGTCTCGGAGACGACGACGTCCACCTTCGGCGGATCGACCATCTCTGTCGAATGGCAGGGAATGAGATGGCAGTTGCGCGCGCGGTTGGCTTTCAGAACCTTGGCGGCAACGCCGGCGACCTCCGCCGCCTCGTAGAGGAACACCTCGCGGGCGCCGAGCTTAGCTGCCATCAGCGCCAGCAGCCCGGTACCGGTGCCGATGTCGGCAACCGTCGTGACGCCTTTCTTGATCACCGCCCGCAGCGCCGCTTCGAACGCTTCGTTGCGCACGCGGTCGGCGATCAGCGTCCGATGGTATTCGATGCGCATTAGGTCATAGCGTCAGATGGGGGCCGCGGATCTGGTACAGCACCAGGGCGGTGGCAACGGCCAGATTGAGCGAGTCGAGCCGGCCGGCCATGGGAATCTTTACAAGGCGCGTGCACGCCGACGTCAGCGGATCGGACAGGCCGGGCCCCTCGCTGCCCATGAGCAAGAGCGTCGGCATCCGATACTTCGCCTTGCGGAAATCCTCCTCCGCATCGAGGTGCGTGCCGACGATGTCGCCGCGGAACTTACCGGCCCAGCCCAGAAACGTTTCGCGCGTCATGCGCGCCAGCGGCACCGCGAAGACGGATCCCATCGTCGCGCGGACGCATTCGTGTGAATAAGGATCGCACGTCGACCCGATGAGCATGATGCCGGCGGCACCGACCGCATCGGCGGTGCGAATAATGGTGCCAAGGTTCCCCGGATCGCGGACTTCCTCCAGCGCCAGCCATGCGGCGGCGCGATCGACGGCCGCGGCCGCCGGCGGCTCGACCCAGCGCTGCGCGAAGACGGCGAGCATGCTCTGTGGATTATCCTTCGAGGCCAGCTTGCCGAGCACGGCTTCCGACACCTCGAGGCATTCGACGCCGGCTCCCAGGGCCCACGCCACGAGCCCCTGCGCGATGCCGCTGGCAGCGCTCCCAGCGCGATAGACGAGTGTCTGCGGCACGAAGCCGTTGTCGCGTGCGGTCACGAGGATCGACGTGCCCTCGGCGACGAACAGCCCCGTCTCCTTGCGCTCCTTGCGCATCTCCAGCGCGCGGATTGCCTTGACGCGGTCATTCTGCAGGCTGGTGATCGACTTCGGCTGCAGCGTCATGCCGTGCTCCTGTGAGCGCGACCGGCGCCAGTTCCGTCATGCCGGCGCAGGCCGGCATCCACGCAAGCCGAGGCGAACGCTCCTGCAGGTGGTGGCGAGGCCCGTGTTCGACTCTCTCCGACACGCGGCGTCGCGAGCGGGGAAGCTGGCGTGGATCCCGGCCTCCGCCGGGATGACGTTGAGTAGCAGGAAGCGCCATATTCAGACATTGCCGGCGCTCCAGCGCGTATAGAGCGATGCCGGCACCGCCCGCTCGCCGCCCGTCTCGCGGATGGCGAGCTCGCCCGACTGGAACGTGCCGCCGCGTCCTTTCAGGACTTCGCGGCAAAGCTGGTCGAACGCCAGCGACGAGGCGCGGATCGCGTACACGGTGAGCACCATGGCGGCACCAGGTGCGAGCAACGCGGCGCAATCCTTCATCAGCGGCGGCAGGCTGGTGAACAGGTCCCACACCTCGCCATCGGGGCCGCGACCGAACTTCGGCGGGTCGACGAGGATAACGTCATACCTCTTGCCGCGCCGCACCTCGCGGGCGACGAACTTAGCGGCGTCATCGAGCATCCAGCGGATCGGCGCCGCCTCAAGCCCTGACGCCGCCTGGTTCTCCTTCGCCCAGGCAATGGCCTTCTTGGATGCATCGACGTGCGTGACGTGCGCGCCGGCGGCGGCGGCGATCAGCGACGCAGCCCCGGTGTAGGCAAACAGATTCAAGACACGCGGTGGCTCGGCGCGCTTTTCGGCCAGCCGCGCCAGCATCCACTCCCAGTGCGGCATCTGCTCGGGGAAAAGGCCCATGTGACGGAAGCTCGCCAGCCGGCAGAGCACCGTCGCCGCGCCGACCTTCACCGGCCAGCTTTCCGGCACCGGCTTGTCGATGCGCCAGCGGCCTTTGTCCTCCTCGTCGTCGCCGGAGAACACCGCATGCGCATGCCGCCACTCGCGCTCGGGCGCGGCCGGCGTCCACAGCGCCTGCGGCTCCGGGCGGTCGACGACGATCGGCCCGAAGCGCTCGAGCTTGCGGCCGCCGCCACTGTCGAGCAGCGCGTAGTCGGGGAAGCCGGCCGTCTCGATGAGTCGCAGCCGCGCGGCGGCATCCGCTGCCGGCTCGCGCGCGCTGTCGCGGCGTCGTTGGTTCTCCTGCGCCATGGGCAACTTCTTGGCGCATCGCATCGCCGCTGCAAAGCCCTTTCGCGCGTCCCCCGGCGCGGTTCGTGTGCGCGTTCGGGCCGCCCGACAAGCCGGCGTTAAGTCTTTAAGGCGCGGGCGGCGACGGAATATTTGCCATCCATCGTTATGCTGATGTGGCCCCTGGAGCTCTGGCTCCGGTCCCGGCCGCAAGCATCGTGGTCCAGCGTATTCGCGGTAACGCCGCAGCGCTGGACCCTTCGCGTGCCCGCTATCCCAAGCCGCGCCCCCTCCGCGCGCCGCTAATCCAGGTCGGCGACCTCGACGTGGCTGCCGCCCTTGATGCGCTGCGCCAGCGCGCTTTCGATGAACGGGTCGATCTCGCCGTCGAGCACGGCGGACGGATTGGTGCTCTGCGTGCCGGTGCGCAGGTCCTTCACCAACTGATACGGCTGCAGCACGTAGGAGCGGATCTGGTGGCCCCAGCCGATCTCCGTCTTGCTCGCCGCCTCGGCATTGGCCTTGTCCTCGCGCTTCTTCAGTTCGAGCTCATAGAGGCGCGACTTGAGCATCGCCCAGGCGATGGCGCGGTTCTTGATCTGCGAGCGCTCCTGCTGGCTGGCGACGGCGATGCCGGTCGGGAGGTGCGTGATGCGCACGGCGGAGTCCGTCGTGTTGACGTGCTGGCCGCCGGCCCCGGACGAGCGATACGTATCGATGCGGCACTCGCTCTCGTTGATCTGAATGTCGATGTCGTCGTCGACGACCGGGTAAACCCACACCGACGCAAAGCTCGTATGCCGACGGGCGTTGGCGTCGTAGGGCGAGATGCGCACCAGGCGATGCACGCCGGACTCGGTCTTCAGCCAGCCGTAGGCATCCTCGCCCTTGATCTCGATGGTGACCGACTTGATGCCCGCTTCTTCGCCGGCGCTCTCCTCGAGCGTCGAGACCTTGTAGCCGCGCTGCTCGGCCCAGCGCATGTACATGCGCGCCAGCATCGAAGCCCAATCCTGGCTCTCCGTACCTCCGGCGCCGGCATGCACTTCGAGATACGTATCGTTGCCGTCGGCTTCGCCCGAGAGCAATGCCTCGACGCTGCGCCGCTGCGCCTCCTCGTCGAGCTTCTTGAGCATGGCCTCGCCCTCGGCGATCGAGGCATCGTCATCCTCCGCCTCGCCAAGCTCGATCAGCGTCACCCCATCTTCCAGGCCGCGTTCGAGATCACGGTAGGCGTTGATCGCGCGTTCCAGCTGCTGGCGCTGGCGCATCACCTTTTGCGCCGCCTTGGCGTTGTTCCAGAGGGCCGGATCCTCAGCGCGCTTGTTCAGCTCGGCGAGACGTTGCTGGGCGGTGTCCCAGTCAAAGATGCCTCCGTAGGAGACCGAGGGCCTCCTTGATGGATTCCACAAGCTTTTGCGGTTCGGCACGCATCGTTCTCTCCGAGGCGGGAGCAATTTCAGGGATGTGCGGATGGATATAGTCGCCGCTTGGGCGACTGTAAACGCGCAGGCGAGCCGCAGCCGGTGCGATGAGCGGCTCAGGCGCTTAGTCTCACCACAGTCCCCCGCCACCGGAGCTGTAGCCCGGGCCCTGGCGTGGCGGTGGCTGATAGTAGTCGTCGGCAGCATCTCCGCGGCCGGGTTCGCCTCCGGCACCCTGGTCGGTGAAGCCGATCACCGAGTAGGCGTCGTCGGGCTCCTCGCCCGGCTTGAACGCCTCCATGATGCTCTGCGGGTCTTCCTCGCCGGCGCGCAGCCCGGTGCGCAAGTTCACGCGCGCCAACTTGAGGCCCGGCGGAATGCGGAACGGTGCCGCCGGCGTATCGGCGAGCGCTTCCTTCATGAAGTCGCCGAACACCGGCGCCGCAACCTTGCCGCCGGTATTGCCTTTGCCCATCGGCACCGGCGAATCGTAGCCCATGAACACGCCGACGACGAGGTCGGGCGAATAGCCGACGAACCAGGCGTCCTTCTCCTCGTTGGTCGTGCCGGTCTTGCCGGCCAGCGGCCGCTCGAGCGCCTTGAGTGAGGTGGCGGTGCCGCGCTGGATCACGCCCTCGAGCATCGAGGTCATCTGATAGGCGGTGTGCGGGTCCATGATCTGCACGCGATCATCCGGCACCTCCGGCTCTTCCTGGCTATTCCATACCTCGACCTTGCAGCCCTCGCACACGCGCTGATCGTGGCGCCATACGGTGCGGCCCCAGCGATCCTGGATGCGGTCGATCAGGGTCGCCCGCACTTGATGGCCGCCGTTGGCGATCGAGCAATATCCCGTGGCGATGCGCAACAGCGTCGTCTCGCCGGCGCCGAGCGACATCGACAGCACCGGGAGCAGATCGTCGTAGATGCCGAAGCGCTTGGCATAGTCGGTGATGATCGGCATGCCGAGATCCTGCGCCAGGCGCACCGTCATCTGGTTGCGCGAGTGCTCGACGCCGAAGCGCAGCGTCGACGGACCGGCGGAATGTTCCTTTTCGTAGTTCTCCGGCTTCCAGATGTCCTGACCCGGGCCCTGCTCGATCTCGATGGGCGCGTCGAGGATGATCGACGTCGGCTTATAGCCGTTGTCGAGCGCCGCGGCATAGACGAAGGGCTTGAAGGCGGAGCCCGGCTGGCGCCGCGCCTGGATGGCGCGGTCGAACTGGCTCATGGCGAACGAGAAGCCGCCGACCACGGCAAGCACGCGCCCGGTGTTCGGATCCATGGCGACGATGCCGCCGCCGACCTCGGGGATTTGCATCAGCGACCACACGCCGCCGACGTTGTTCGGATCCTTCGGCGCAACGTAGATCACGTCGCCGGCGGTGATGACGTCGGTGATCGTCTTGGGCGGTACCTTCTTAGTGGCCGACTTCGCCCACTTCACTTCCTCGAAGGCTATCTCGACGGCCTCGCGTTTGCCGACCAGCGAGCCGTCCTGCTGCTTCTCCGGCCGCAGGCCGATCACCGCCTTGTTGGCTTCTGTCTTGAGGACCACCCCCAGCCGCCAAGGCTGGATGTCGGGCGGGCGCTCGACGGCGTCGAGCGCTTTACCCCAGTCGCCGGCGATGTCGAGCTTCGTCACCGGACCGCGCCACCCTTTGGTCCGATCGAACTGCACGAGGCCGTCCATCAGCGAGCGGCGCGCCGCCTGCTGCAGCCGCGGATCGAGCGTCGTGCGCACCGATAGGCCGCCGCTGTAAAGCTTGTCCTCGCCGAACTGCGACAGCAGCGTGCGCCGCACCTCCTCGGCGAAGAAGTCGGCGGCGAAGATGTGCGCACCGGTCTGGCGAAGATTGACGCCGAGCGGCTTGCTCTTCGCCGTCGCCGCCTCCTCGGCGGTGATATAGCCGTTGTCCTGCATCTGGCCGATGATCCAGTCGCGGCGGATCAGCGCCTGCTTCTCGCGCCGGAACGGATGATAGTTATTGGGGCCCTTGGGAAGCGCCGCGAGATACGCGACCTCCTCGATGGTCAGATCCTGCAGCTCCTTGTTGAAGTAGCTGAGGCTTGCCGCGGCGATGCCGTAGGCACCGATGCCGAAGTAGATCTCGTTGAGGTAGAGCTCGAGGATCTTGTCCTTCGAATAGGCGCGCTCGATGCGGATGGCGAGGATCGCCTCCTTGAGCTTGCGCTCCATCGAACGCTCGCTGCTCAACAGGAAGTTCTTGGCAACCTGTTGGGTGATGGTCGATCCGCCCTCGGCGCGCCGGTCGCTGCCTTGGATCTTCGATTCCACCACCTTGTAGACGGCACGCGCGATGCCTTGGAAGTCGACGCCACCGTGTTCGTAGAAGCGCTTGTCCTCGGCCGAAAGGAAGGCGGCGATGACGCGCTTGGGAATGGTGTTGATGGGTACGAAAATGCGCCGCTCGCGCGCGTACTCGGCGATCAGCGCGCCGTTGTGCGCGTGTATGCGCGTCATGACCGGCGGCTCGTACTTCGCCAGGCTCTCGTAGTCGGGCAGATCCCGTGAGGTCTTCCACAGCATGTAGCCAGCGGCGCCCGACACGCAGATGAACAGGACGCCGGCGGCTGCGAACCCGAAGCCGAGAAAGCTCAGGAGCAGGCTCTTACGCCGCTTGCGTCGACGCGGCGGCGGCGGCGGATCGGACGGGTAGATGGGCTCCGGCGGGTATAAGGGCTCGCGCATCAACCTCTAAATCCGTTGACCGTGCGTAATGGGTTGATCTGGCATTTCCGCGCGAGCCCGGTAGCGAGAAGAGCGACGCCGCGAAGCAGGCACATTAGCATGGATTGTGGCATCAAGTCGTCGGTGACGGGAGTTTAGATAACGTGGCGCAGCGCCACGCGGGGCATTACCGCGCTTTTGCCGTGCGCTTGGAGAAATAAGCATCGACTGCCGCGCCGATGGCAGCGGCGACACGCCGCTGCCACGCTGAAGAATTGAGCAGCCGTTCATCCTCAGCGTTGCTCATATACCCGAGTTCGACCAGCACCGACGGTGTGTCGGCCTGACGCAGAACCTTGAAGGCGGCCGAGCGCTGCGGCCGGCCGGACAGCGAAATGCCAGTCCGAAAATGCTTTACCAACGTGTTGGAAAAATCGGCCGAGAAGTTCGAGGTCTCGCGCTTGAGAAGATCGATGAGAATGTTGCGTACTTCGCCTTCCTCCTCGAACTTCGCCGTTTGCAGACCGGCGATGGCGTCCGAATTGTTCTCCTTTTCAGCCATGCGCCGCGCCTCCTCATCCGAAGCCTGCTCGGAGAGCGTGTAGACGGTGGCGCCGCGCACGATGTTGGCGAACCCCTTCTGGGCGATGGAATCGGCGTGCAAGGAGATGAACAGGTCGGCGTCCAGTTCCCGCGACAGCCTCAGGCGCTGATCGAGGGAGACGAAGACGTCGCTGACGCGCGTCATCCTGACGTCATAGCGCCCGCTCGCCACCATATGCGCACGCAGCGCCTGGGCGACGGCGAGAACCAGCGTCTTCTCCTTGAGATTGCCGGTGCCGGCCGCACCCGGGTCAATTCCGCCGTGGCCGGCGTCGATGAGGATAACCGGCTTCGTACGCTCGCCCTTCAACGCCTTCGGCGCCGGTGCGGGAAGGGGCTTGGCCGCCTCCGGGGCTCGGCCGCCGCCGGTGCCGGATCCGAAAGACTGGGCCGACGTCGCCGCCAGCTCGACGACCAGTTCAACCGCGGTGCCGCCCTTGCCAGTCATGTCGGCGCGCTTGATGACGACGGGGCCCGTCGTATCGATGACTACGCGCGACTTGCCCTCTGACAGTAATCCATAGCGGAATGCCGCAATCAGCCCGCTGCCGTGCTGTCCCGTTCCCTCGGGAAGATGGAAGGCGACGTCGGGCAAATCGACGACAACGCGATAGGGCTTGGAGAGGGTGAAAATTTCAGCCCTCACGCCCGCCGACAGTCCCAGCAGAAACTTGGTCGATCCGGTTGCCGACTTGATCTCGGCGCGCTTGGCGATGACGGCAGAGCTCTTGCGATGCACGCTGCCGGGATCGGCTGCGGCGGCGCCCGTCGCCGCGGTCACAGCGCCGACGGCCAGGACGAGGCGCAAGAGGACACCCGCCAGCCGCCCCCATCCCCGAACTTGCGCATCATGTTGCAGATGCTTCCCCATCCCCTCAGTCCGCCGGCGACATCGCCTTGCGTCGCGCCATTAACCAAACCTTTGCCGATTTTCCCTCACATTGCATGGAGTTGGCCGGCCGGCTCGCAACGCTGCCTATATAACATGCTTGCAAGCCTACCGGCGAACTCGTACTTATTACTTCGTTGCTGCAGCGGCGCTCTTTCGAGGACATTTGTGCGCCGCAAGAGCGAGTTTGACGGGCAACCGTCCAGCCGTTCACGCCGGTTCGCCGCTCCCCGCGAGGGACGGAGCCGCTGTAGACCGACGATCGAGTGGTTCGCCCTGCGCCCGCAAGCACATGCTCCGGGTCTTTCTAGACGGCGGAGCTTTAAGCCTGAGGGCCAAGCTTGCGCCCGGCGCGACGCAAACCCCTCGAGACTACCCAGCATCAGTTGCATCGCTCCGAATCTCGCCCGCGAAAGGAAGGCGTACGGAGCAGGCGATAACCGCCCGGCGCCCGCGCCGATATGAGGGCAATCCAGCGAGAGCGCGACACCCTTGTGCTCTGCGTAATGCCATTGGAAGAATTATTCGAATGCTGAACTCCGGCATCAGTCATCTGCATGTTCCAGCGCGCAACCGTCCGCGCCGCGGAGCACGCCCGTCATCGTCCGGCGGCAGACGTCTTTGTGCCACCGGAATGTCCCCCGTTTTTCACCCATCATCGCCAACAATGACGCGCGCCCGAGACCGGCGCCTTGCCGCCCCTGAAGCAATTCGCA
>CAZOOS010000038.1:13973-19358 GCA_964581475.1 uncultured Hyphomicrobium sp. | reverse complement strand
GAAGCCCTGGCAAAGCAGAGAGCGGACGACGCCTCGCTCGATCACGACAATCCGCTGGAGGAGGTCTACGAGGACCAGCTTCTGTGCGCCGACCTGATCGTGCTCAACAAGGCCGACCTGCTGAGCGCGGCCGACCGTTCGCGCGTGACGGCGGAGATCCGAGCGGCGGTACCGCGCGCCGTCAAAGTGGTCGAGACCGAAGGCGCGCGCATCGACCCCGATATCCTGCTCGGCCTCAAGGCGGCTGCTGAAAGCGACCTCGCCGCGCGGCCCTCCCATCACGACCAGGAAGAAGGGCACGATCACGACGACTTCGAGAGCTTCATCGTCGAAATCCCTGCGATCGATGCGCCCGCCGAGGTGCTGGAGCGCATCGGCACGGCCACGGCGGCACATGACATTCTGCGCGTGAAGGGCTTTGCCGACGTCAAGGGCAAGCCGATGCGCCTGCTGATCCAGGGCGTCGGCCAGCGCCTGCAACATCAGTTCGACCGCGCCTGGCGTCCGGGTGAGCGCCGTCAGGGGCAGCTCGTCGTCATCGGTCAGAAGGGGCTCGATCGCGCGGCTATCGCGCGCGCCATCGCAGGAGGCTAGACTTCCCGCATGCATCTGCTGGCGACGCAGTCCGCGACCCTCGACGAGATCGACGCCGCCGTCGACCTCGGGCAGACGGCTGGCGACATCGTCGTGCTTTCCTTCAGCGACAGCGATCTTTCAGCGCTCGCCGCCGCCTGGCGCGACGCCCGGCAGACGCTGCCGAGCCTGCGCCTCGCCAGCCTCAAGCGGCTGCGCCATCCGATGTCCGTCGATCTCTACGTCGACGATGTTGTATCGAAAAGCCGCCTCGTCATCGTCCGCAGCCTCGGCGGCCTCGACTATTGGCGCTACGGCTTCGAGCAAGTGGCCGAGGCGTGCCGCCGCGCCGGCGCCAACCTCGTCGCGCTGCCCGGCGATGATCGGCCCGACCCGCGCTTGAGCGCGCTGTCCACCGTATCGCCGGAACAGGCTTCGCTTTTCGACGCATACTTCCGCGAGGGCGGTGCCGGCAATATCGGCAATGCACTAAGTCTGGCCTCGGCGCTCGTGCGTGGAGAGACCTTTGAGCCGCCCCTACCCGTGCCGCTCGGGCCGGCGATCGTCATGGCCGCCGACGGGAGCGTGATCGACCTTTCGCAATGGACGGCATCGCCCCAGAGCGCGCTCGGAGCGGCCTTGGTTATCTTCTATCGATCCGGCCTGCTCGCCAACGACGTCGCCCCGATGCGGGCGTTGATGCATCAGCTCGCCGTAGAGGGTCTCGATCCGGTCGGCATAGCCCTCACCAGTTTGAAGGACCCCGCGGCAGCGGAGATGATCGAGGCCCTGATCGCGGCGCGGCGGCCTGCCGTGATCATCAACACCACAGCGTTTTCCGCGCGTCGTGCCGACGACACGACCGTGCTCGACGCCGCCGACTGTCCCGTGCTGCAGGTCGCCCTGGCGGGCACAAGCAACGCGGCGTGGGAGGCATCGGACCGCGGGCTCGCGCCGAGCGACCTCGCCATGCATGTGGTGCTGCCTGAGCTCGACGGACGGCTATTCACGCGTGCCATCTCGTTCAAGGCTGAGACGCCTGTCGACGCCGAAATTGAATACGCCGGCATGCAGCACGAGCCGGCGGCCGACCGCGTCGCCTACGTCGCTCAACTGGCGGCCGCCTGGGCACGTCTCAACGCAACGCCCCGCGACGCTCGGCGACTGGCGATCATGCTGTCGGACTATCCGGCGCGCGGCGGGCGCACCGGCTACGCCTGTGGCCTCGACACGCCGGAAAGCGCGCGCGAGATCGTCGCGCTCCTCACCGATGCGGGATACTCCACAGGCGTCGACGTCGGCTCTGCATCTGAGTTACTTGCCGGCCTGACCAGCGCGCCGCGTGACCATCTCCACCTGTCGCTCGCCGCGTACCGGGAGCACCTGGAAACACTACCGGACGAGATTCGTGACACTCTCGACGCCGCTTGGGGCGACCCGGGCTCCGACCCTACCTGCGTCGGCGGCGAGTTTCGCTTTCCCTGCCTGCGCGCCGGCAACCTCGTGTTGCTCCTGCAGCCCGACCGCGGTGCGCGCGGCGACCGCAAGCAGGGCTACCACGACACGTCCTGTCCGCCGCGCCATGGGTACGTCGCGCTCTACGCTTGCCTGCGGCGCCACGAGCGCATCGACGCGCTGGTGCATCTGGGCACCCATGGCACCCTCGAATGGCTGCCCGGCAAGGCGCTGGCGCTATCCGAGCAATGTTTCCCCGAGGCGGTGCTCGGCCCAGTGCCGGTGATCTACCCGTTTATCGTCAACAACCCGGGCGAAGCGGTGCAGGCCAAGCGGCGCATAAGCGCCGTCACCGTCGGCCATCTGACGCCGCCGCTCAGCACCGCGGGCCTGCACGGGCCGTTGGCCGAGCTTGAAGGGTTGCTGGAGGAGTACGCCGAGGCCGACGGCGTCGACCGGCGGCGCGTGCCGCTCATCGAAGCGGAGATCCTTGAGCGCGCCTGGCGCTCCGGCCTTGCCGCCGACTGCGGCCTTAAGCGCGACGACGCGCCCCGCGCCGCCGTCGCCAAGCTCGACGCGCAGCTTTGCGACATCAAGGATCTCGCCATCCGCGACAGCTTGCACGTCTTTGGACGAACGCCGGATGCCACGGCGCGCGAAGCCCTCGCACAGGCGACGTTGCGCAGCGTCAGCCCGGACGCGCAGCCGGACCTTAAGCTACGCGTGCACGCGCTGATCGAAGCGTGCGCCGCCAGCGAGCGGGCTTCCCTGCTCGCCGCCCTCGACGGCAGGCGCGTGGCGCCGGGCCCCGCCGGCGCTCCGACGCGTGGCCGCATCGACGTGCTGCCCACCGGCCGCAACCTCACCACCATTGACCCGCGTGCCGTGCCGACGCGCACCGCCGCCGCCATCGGCGCGCGCGCCGCCGCCGAAGTCGTGCGCCGGCATCTGCAGGACAAGGGCGAATATCCGCGCTCGATCATGCTCGATTTGTGGGCCTCGGCATCGCTGCGCACGGGCGGCGATGATCTCGCGCAGGCGCTGTCCTACCTCGGCGCGCGCCCGGTCTGGGATACCGCCTCCAATCGCGTCACCGGTGTCGAGGTGCTGCCGCTGGCGCTGCTGGAGCGTCCGCGCATCGACGTCACGCTGCGCATCTAGGGTCTTTTCCGCGACATCTTCCAGTCGCAGATCGCGCTCTTCGACATGGCGGTCGCCCGCGTCGCTGCGCGCGACGAAGACGACGAATGGAACCCGCTCGCAGCGGCAAGGCGCGCCGGCGGAAGCCTGGCGCGCATCTTTGGCGGGGCGAGCAACGTCTACGGCGCCGGTGCCGCCGAGACCGCGCTGGATACGGGCTGGGCGACCAAGGCCGACCTCGCCGAAGCCTATCTCGCCGCATCGACCCACGCCTACGGAGCCGGCGACGTTGGCATCGAAGCACGGGGCGCTTTCGTCGAGCGCGTCGCCGCGGCCGATGCTCTGGTGCATCCGCAGGACGACCGCGAGCGCGACCTTCTCGACGGCGACGGCGTCGCCGACTTTGCCGGCGGGTTCGCCGCCGCCGCTGGCATCGCAGGTCGCACGCCCCCGCTCTATCATCTCGATACGAGCCGTCCCGAGGCTCCGGTCGCCCGCACGATCGCCGAGGAAATCGCGCGCATCGTGCGCGGGCGTCTCGCCAATCCGCGCTGGATCAGCGGCATGCTGGCGCACGGCCATCGCGGCGTCGCCGAGATGGCGCAGGCGGTCGATGCGCTCTACGCCTTTGCGGCAAGCGGCGCCGGCGTGCCCGGCCATCTGTTCGACACCGTGCACGATGCGCTGATCGCCGACGAAACGGTGATGGGGCCGGTGCTCGACGCCAATCCTGCGGCGGCGGCAGCGATGGTTGCGCGCCTCGAGGACGCGATCGCGCGCGGGCTATGGACGCCACGGCGCAACGCCGTGCATGGGGAGCTGGCGGGCGTGCGCGCCGCAGCAGGCGCCCAGCAGGTGCGCGCATGACGGCGACCGCACCCGCGCTCGGCGTCCCGCAGGTGCGCGGCTGGTGCCCGGGAGCGCTGCGGCCGATGCAGAGCGGCGATGGGCTCATCGTGCGACTGCGCCCGCGCGGGCACCTCACGCCGGCTCAACTCCTGGCCATCGCTGCGCTCGCCGAGCGCCACGGCAACGGCCTCATCGATCTAACGCGCCGCGCCAACGTTCAGCTACGCGGCGTCAAAGCCGACAGCTTGCCAGCCCTGTGGGCCGCGCTCGCCGAGCTGGCTCTGCTCGATGCGGGCGCCGAGGCGGAAGCGGTTCGCAATGTCCTCTCGAGCCCGCTCGCCGGCCTCGACAAGAGCGAGCTGCTGGATCCGCGCCCGCTAGTTGCGGTCCTGGAGAGCGCGCTCGCGCAACGATCTGAGCTGTGGGCACTGCCGGCAAAGTTCTGCTTCGTGGTCGACGGCGGCGGCTTATCGCTCGACGCGGAGCGCGCCGACATTCGCCTGCGCGCCGTGGAGGGCGGCAGCCTAGCGGTCGGGTTCGATGGCTCGGAAGGTGTCGAGTGGCTCGGCGCAGCAGCGCCGGATGCGGCCTGCGCCGCCGTTCTCGATCTTGCCGCGCGCTTCGTGCAGCTCGGCCTGCGCCCCGGCACGCGCATGCGCGACGCGTCAGGCCCAATCAAGCTGCAGCTTAGGGATACCGCCGCAAGGCTCACTTCGCTCAGCCGCACGCCAGCCGTCCGGGCGAAGCAGCATCCCCTCGGCGTCATTGAGAATTGCGCCACGATAACCGTCGCCTTCGCCGCACCCTTCGGGCGCGTTGATGCCGTCGCCCTGCGTCGCCTCGGCCAGCGCGCCACTGAAATCGGCGCCACGGAAGTGCGCATCTCGCCCTGGCGGTCCCTCTACGTGCCGGTGCCGGACCGCGAGGCCGGCTCTTCGATGATCGCGGCGGCGGTCGAAGCGGGCCTCATCGTCGATGCCGCCGACCCGCTGCTGTCGATCGACGCCTGCCCGGGGTCGGCCGGCTGCACCTCGAGCCAGGTCGACACGCGCGCCGCGGCAATGCGCCTTGCCCCGGCGCTCGGGCGCATGGGCGTCAGAACGTGCCACGTCTCAGGGTGCAGCAAGGGCTGCGCCCGCTCGGGGCCCGCCGATCTGACCCTCGTCGGGGTCGGTGATTGCTTTGGCGTGCTGCGCTATGATACGGCCCAGGGGAAACCCCTCTCGTTCGTGCGCCCGGCCTCCCTCCCCGACCTGCCCGAGGCGCTGAATTCGGCTTAGGAATACGCAGCATGTCCGCGAAGCGCTCGTACATTCGCGACGGGGCTGAGATCTACAGCAATTCCTTTGCCATCATCCGCGCGGAGGC
>CAZOOS010000038.1:0-13873 GCA_964581475.1 uncultured Hyphomicrobium sp. | reverse complement strand
TTCGCGACGGGGCTGAGATCTACAGCAATTCCTTTGCCATCATCCGCGCGGAGGCAAACCTTGCGCGTTTCTCCGGCCGCGCCGAGAAGGTCGTCGTGCGCATGATCCACGCCGCGGGAATGGTCGACCTGGCCGACGACATCGACATGTCGGACGGCTTCGCCGACGGTGCCGTCGCCGCGCTGCGCAGCGGCGCGCCGATCCTGTGCGACGCGCAGATGGTGGCGCATGGGGTGACGCGCAGCCGCCTGCCGGCCGCCAATCAGGTTATCTGCACGCTCGGTGATGCTTCCGTGCCGGAGCTGGCACGCGAGCAGGAGACGACACGCTCCGCCGCCGCGCTCGAGTTGTGGAGACCGCATTTGCAGGGCGCCGTCGTCGCCATCGGCAACGCGCCAACGGCGCTGTTCCGGCTGCTGGAGCTGATCGAGCAAGGTGCCGGCACGCCGGCCGCGGTAATCGGCGTCCCGGTCGGGTTCGTCGGCGCCGCCGAATCCAAGGAGGCGCTCGCGGCCGCCGGCACCGTGCCGTATTTGATCGTCCGCGGACGCAAGGGCGGCAGTGCCATGGCCGCCGCCGCCGTCAACGCTCTCGCCAGCGAGCGCGAATGAGCCCGCTCGATACGATTGCCGGCGTCGCCCAGCGCGGGACGCTCTATGGGATCGGCGTCGGGCCGGGCGATGTCCGCTACATGACGCTGCGCGCCGCCGGACTTGTGCGCTCGGTGGACGTCGTCGCCTTCTTCGCCAAGCGCGGACGCGAAGGCAACGCGCGCAAGATCGTGGCGCCGCTGCTCGACGGGAAGCACCGCGAGTTGCGTCTTGAGTATCCGGTCACCGACGAGATACCGACGCGTGATCCCGAATACGCCAGGGCCATCACCGGCTTCTACCGCGATGCGTCCCAAGCGTTGGCCGTCGAGCTGCGGGCGGGCCGCTCGGTCGGGCTGCTTGCCGAAGGCGATCCGTTCTTCTACGGCTCCTTCATGCACATGTGGCGGCGCCTCGACGGCGTCGTTCCCATCGAGGTCGTCCCGGGCGTCACCGGCATGTCGGGCTGCTGGACGCGCGCCAACGCGCCGATCACCTGGGGCGATGACGTGCTCAACATCATGCCCGGCACGCTCGAGGAAGCCGCCATGGTCGAGCGGCTGTCGCGCGCCGACGCCAGCGTCATCATGAAGGTCGGCCGCAACCTCGCCAAGGTGCGCCGCGCAGTGGAGGCGGCGGGACTTCTCGATCGCGCCATCTACGTGGAACGCGGCACCATGAGCGAGGAGCGCATCACGCCTCTGGGCGAGCGCACCGAGACCTCGGGGCCGTACTTCGCCATGGTGCTCATTCCCGGTCAGGGACGGCGGCTATGAGCGGGCGCCTGACCATTGTCGGTCTCGGCCCGGGCGCGCCGGAGCTTACGACGCCGGCGGTGCTGCAGGCGCTACAGGAGGCGACCGATCTCGTCGGCTACGACACCTATCTTGCGCGCGTCCCTGAGCTGGCGCCGGGCCAGCATCGGCATGCTTCCGACAATCGCGTCGAGCTCGACCGCGCCCGGCACGCGCTGCGCCTTGCCGCCGAAGGCCGGCGGGTGGCCGTCGTGTCGAGCGGCGACCCCGGCGTTTTCGCCATGGCGGCGGCAGTGTTCGAAGCCGTTGATGGTGGCGAGCCGGCGTGGCGTACGCTCGACATTCGCGTCGAGCCCGGCGTGACGGCCATGCTGGCCGCGGCAGCGCTTGCCGGCGCGCCGCTCGGCGCCGACTTCTGCGCCATTTCCATTTCCGATAATATGAAGTCCTGGAGCACGATCGAGCGCCGCCTGGAGGCAGCGGCCCGCGGTGACTTCGTTATCGCCCTCTATAATCCGGCCTCGCGCGCGCGCCCCGACGGCCTGCACCGGGCGCTCGCGCATTTGCGCCAGTGGAAGGGCGACGACACCATCGTCCTCTTCGTGCGCGCCGCCGGAACCCCCAACGCCACCGTCAGCGTGACCCATCTCGCCGATGCCGCTTCGTTTGCCGCCGACATGCGCACGCTGGTGCTGGTCGGATCGCGCAGCACGCGCTTGATCGAGCGCGACGGCCTGCCCCCGTGGGCCTACACGCCGCGCTCGGAGACGGGGGTGTCATGATGCGCCGCCAAAGCCTCCAGCCAGTGCATGGCGTCGTCGACGCCAGCGACCGTGTCTCCAGCGGGCAGCGGCCGGCGCTCCACCATGACGACGCGCAGACCGAGCTGGCGTGCCGCCGCGATCTTGGCGTAGGCCGCGCTGCCGCCGGCGTTCTTGCTGACAATACATTCGATGCCGTTGGCAACAAACATCTGGCGCTCGGCGGCGAGCTCGAACGGTCCGCGCTGCAAGACCACTTCGCTCCGCGGCGGCAGGTTGTCCGCGTCCGGCGGCTCGATGGCACGCACAACGTAGAAGTGCTGCGGTGCCGCCTTGAACGCCGCCACTTCCTGGCGGCCAATGCCGAGAAACACCCGCACCGGCTGCGCGCCGAGTGCCGCCGCGGCTTGCGCCATATCGGCGACGCGCGTCCAGTTGTCTCCCGCTTCTTGGCGCCAGGGCGGCCGTTGCAGGAAGAGGATCGGCAGGCCGAGCTGTCGCGCGGCAACGGCGGCATTGGCGGAGATGCGCGCCGCGAAGGGATGCGTCGCGTCCACGATGGCATCGATGCTTTCAGAGCGGAGCCAGTTGGCGAGACCCTGAGCGCCGCCGAAGCCACCGATCCGATGGGCGACCGGCGGGAGCACCGGCTTGGCCGTGCGGCCGGCGAGCGAAAAAATCGGCGTAAACCGTGCGTCACCGGACAGGCGCGTCGCCAGCGCGAATGCCTCTATAGTGCCTCCAAGTATGAGAATCCGCATGGCATTCTCTAGTCCGGCATCGGCCGCCATAGACATCACACCGCGACCTTGGCTGTCCATCATCGGCATCGGCGAGGATGGCGTCGAAGGGCTGTCGCCGGTCGCCCGGCGCCTCATCGAGGGCGCCGCCGTCGTCATCGGCGGGGAGCGCCACTTGGTGCTGGCGGGACCGCTTGTCAACGGCGAACGCGTCGTCTGGCCGAGCCCCATCGAAGCGGCGTTCCCGCGCATCCTGGCGCTGCGTGGCCGGCCCGTCGTCATCCTGGCCTCCGGTGACCCGTTCCATTTCGGCATCGGCAAGCAACTGGCGGCAATCGTCGACCCGCAAGAGTTCGTCTGCCTTCCGCAGCCCTCGGCGTTCAGCCTCGCCGCGGCGCAACTGGGCTGGGCGCTGCAAGACGTGCGCACCGTATCGCTGCACGGCCGTGCGCTGGCGTCGGTCATCCGTCACCTGCAGCCCGGAGCGCGCGTCCTGGCGCTGTCGTGGGACGGGTCGACGCCCGGCAAGCTGGCGCAGCTTCTGTGCGACCGCGGCCTCGGCGATACGCGCATGACCATCCTCGCGAACATGGGAGGCCCCAGACAGCGCGTGCAGCACACGACCGCCAAGGCCGGGGTGGCCGGCGAGATCGCACCCCTCAACACCCTTGCGCTGGAGGTGATCGCCGGCGCAGGCAGCCGCATCTCCACGCTGGCGCCCGGACGCAGCGACGCAGCGTTCGAGAACGACGGCCAGCTCACCAAGCGCGAGATGCGCGCCATCACCATCGCCGCGCTGGAGCCGCGCTATGGGGAGCTGCTGTGGGACATCGGCCTCGGCGCCGGCTCGATCGCCATCGAATGGCTGCTGTGCGATCCTTCGCTGCGCGCCATCGGCATCGAGGAGCGTCCCGAGCGCGCCGAGATCGCCGCGCGTAACGCGGCGCAGCTTGGAACGCCGGAGCTGCAGATCGTGCACGGCCGCGCGCCGGTCGCGCTGCTAGATCTCCCCGCGCCCGACGCGGTGTTCATCGGCGGCGGGCTTGGCGACGGCGTGCTCGACCCCGCATGGGCCGCGCTGAAGCCCGGCGGGCGCATCGTCGCCAATGCCGTGACGCTGGAAGCTGAGAGCGCGCTGCTCATGGCCTTCCAACAGCTTGGCGGCGAGCTGTCGCGCATCGACGTGGCACGCGCCGACAAGATTGGCACACTGCACGGCTGGCGACCGGCATTTCCTATCACCCAGTGGCGGGCGGTGAAGCCATGATGGTCGCGGGGATCGGCTGCCGCACGGGAGCGACCATCGAGGCGGTCATGGCGGCCATTATGGCTGCGCTCGAGCGCTGCAGCCTCACGCGCTCGCAGATCGATGCGCTCGCCACCGCCATCGACAAGAGCGCGGAAGCGGGCATCGCCGGCGCGGCGAGAGCGCTCGATGTGCGCCTCATCTTCGTCTCCCCGGCCGACATGCGTGCGACATGCGGCGCCACGTTCACCTCCTCTGCGCGTGTCGAAAGCCTCAAGGGCGTGCCGTCCGTTGCCGAGACGGCGGCACTCGCCGCGGCAGGTCGCGGCGCCCGCCTGCTCGCCCCGCGCATCGCCACCGCTACCGTCACCTGCGCCATAGCCGTTGGAGGCGCGCCATGACGGTGCACTTCATCGGCGCCGGCCCGGGAGCGCCCGATCTCATCACCCTGCGCGGCCGCGATCTGATTGCCCGCTGTCCCGTGTGTCTCTACGCCGGATCGCTGGTGCCGCAAGAGTTGCTGCAACACTGCCCGCCCGACGCGCGCATCGTCGATACCGCGCCGCTGGCGCTCGACGCGATTATCGCGGAAATGCGCGCCGCCGATGCCGCGGGGCACGATGTCGCCCGCCTACAATCCGGCGACCTTTCCATCTGGAGCGCGCTCGGCGAGCAGTTGCGGCGGCTGGACGAGCTGGGCATCGCCTACACGATCACCCCAGGCGTTCCCGCCTTTGCCGCGGCAGCGGCGGCCCTCGGGCGCGAGCTGACGCTGCCGGAGGTAGCGCAATCCGTCGTGCTGACGCGGACGCCGGGGCGGGCTTCGGCCATGCCGCCGAAAGAGACGCTGGCGGCCTTCGCGGCGACCGGCGCGACGCTCGCCGTCCACCTGTCGATCCATGTGCTGCAAAAAGTCATCGACGAGGTGACGCCATTCTACGGCAGCCACTGCCCGGCGGCGGTGGTCTATCGCGCCAGCTGGCCGGAGGAGCGCATCATTCGCGGCGAGCTCGGCACGCTGGCGGCGCTGGTCGCCGAAGCCGGCGGCCTTGAACGCAGCGCGCTCATCCTCATCGGCCCGGCGCTCGCCGCGCAGGACTTCCGCGACAGCGCCCTCTACGCCGCCGGCTACGACCGGCGTTTCCGGGGGACGGCGCGATGAACTCTTACGATCGCCCGACGCATCCGGAGTTTCCGCCGTTCGAGCCGGGCGAGGTTTGGCTCGTCGGCGCCGGGCCGGGCGATCCGCGCCTGCTGACGCTCATGGCCGTGCACGCCCTGCGAACCTGCGACGTCGTCGTGCACGACGAGTTGATCGACCCGCGCGTGCTCCATTACCTGCGGCCGGGCGCGGCCATCGAGTCCGCCGGCAAGCGCGGCGGCCAGCCTTCCCCGCATCAGAGCGACATCAACGAGCGGCTAATCGCACTGGTGCACGCCAACAAGCGTGTGCTCCGCCTCAAAGGCGGCGATCCGTTCGTCTTCGGGCGCGGCGGCGAGGAAGCGCTGTCTCTGGCGCGCGCGGGTATCCGGTTCCGCGTCGTGCCCGGCCTCACCTCGGGCCTCGCGGGGGCGGCGCTGGCCGGCATCCCGGCAACGACGCGCGAGACCAACCACGCCGTCATCCTCGCCACAGGGCACCGCGCCATCGACGAGCATTCGGCGCGGGAATGGGAGGCGATGGCGCGCACCGGCCAACCGGTCATCCTCTACATGGCCATGGCGCACCTCGGCGAGATTGCCGCCGCCTTCATGCGCGGGGGCATGGCGCCCGACACGCCCGTCGCCATCATCGGCTCGGCGACCTTCCCGGCAGAGCGCGTTTTAGAGACCGAGCTGCACCGCGCAGCGGCCGATGCCAAGGCCAACAACGTCGGCGCGCCGGCTATCGTCGTCGTCGGGCGCATCGCTGCCTTGCGTTCGGAGCTGCTCGCCAATCTCGCGAGCGCCACACCGTGAGCGCGCGGCGACCAAGGGGCCTCATCGTCGCCGCCGCCCGCTCCGGCGCCGGCAAGACGACCCTCACGCTCGGCCTGTTGCGCGCGCTGCGCAAGCAGGGCGTCGCCGTGCAGCCCTTCAAGTGCGGTCCCGACTACATCGATCCCGCCTTCCATACGGCGGCCGCCGGACGGCAAAGCGTCAACCTCGACACGTGGGCGATGCGCCCGCAGCTGATCGACGCGCTCATCGCCTCGCACGCCGCCGACGCGGACTTGTGCGTCGTCGAAGGCGTCATGGGCCTCTTCGACGGCGCGCCGCGCCGCGGCCAGAGCGCCTGCGGCTCGACGGCGGATCTCGCCGCGTTGACCGGCTGGCCGGTCGTCCTGGTGCTCGATGTCTCGGCACAGTCGGAAACGGCCGCCGCCATCGTGCTCGGCTGCAAGATGTATCGCGACGATCTGACCATCGGCGGCGTCATCCTCAACATGAGCGCCAGCGCGCGCCACGAGATGGCGATCGCGCCGGCCATCGAGGCACTCGGCATAAGTGTCCTCGGCGCCATCCGCCGGAGCGAGACCCTGTCGCTGCCCGACCGCCATCTGGGTCTCGTCCAGGCCGTCGAGACCACCGACCTCGACAATTACCTCGAGCGCGCCGCCGCCAATGTCGTTGGCGCCGTGGACTTGGCGTCCCTGTCCGCGCTCGCACGACCGCTGCGACAATCGGAAGCCGCATCAGGGGCGGGCGATGGCATGCGCCCGCCGGGGCAGCGGATCGCCGTTGCGCAGGACGCGGCGTTCACTTTCCTCTATCCGCATTTGCTCGAAGGCTGGCGGCATGCCGGAGCGGCAATATCGACGTTCTCGCCGCTGGCCGACGAAGCGCCGCCGACCGACAGCGATGCCGTGTGGCTACCCGGCGGGTATCCGGAGCTGCATGCCGGCGCATTGGCGTCCGCGGAGCGCTTCAAGCACGGCATGCGCACACTGGCTGCCCGCGACATCCCCATGCATGGCGAGTGCGGCGGCTACATGGTGCTGGGCGCCGGACTCGAAACCGCCGATGGGCAACGTCACGCGATGCTCGGTCTGCTCGGCCTCGAGACGTCATTCCGTCAGCGCCGGCTTCACCTCGGATATCGCCGGGCGCGGCTGCTTCCCAACAGCGCCGCGGCGCTGGCGGCGAGCGAGCTGTGGGGCCACGAGTTCCATTACAGCACCGTCGTCGCCAATCCCGACCTGCCGCTGGCGGACATCGTCGATGCCATGGGCGACACCGTCGCCGAGCGCGGCTCGCGCCGCGGCAGCGTCACGGGCACCTTCTTCCACCTCATCGACGCCAACTGACCGCGGCTGCCCGCCTCAGAAGCCGGAGGCGACGTAGGCAATGGCATAGGCATAGACGAACGGCAGGATGGGATTGAGATTGACCGGGTTGGCGGTGATCAGCGTGTTGACGACGACGAGCGCGCCGGCGGCAAGCAGCGTGATCGCCGTCGCCTGATAGCTGGGCTCGAGCTTCGACCAGCGCCGCATCGTCGGCACATGCAGGATGCCGATAAGCCCGATCAGGCCGGCGGCACCGAACAGCCCGCGCACCAGCATCGGCCCGCTGGCCGCGAGATAGCCGATGGGATCTTGCAGGATATACGTCTTGGCGAGCCAAACGGTCTGCATCAGCGGCGCCACGGGTTGCGCCAGCGCCGCGGGGAAAATGCGGTTGGCGCCGTCGTAAACGTACGTCCCCGGTACGTAGTAGCCGAAGCGTTCCATCACCTCGGTGGGGAACAGCAGGCTCGCCAAGTCGCCGAGCATCGGGATCGGCAGCACCAGTCCCGCCCACCACGCGGCCCCATCGAGGCGATTGAAGGCCGCGCGCTCGGAAAGCGCCCAGGACATATGACGCGCGATGGAACCGTTCTGGTAGCCAAGCATGTCCGCGAGAGTGAGCAGCGGAACAATGCCCAGCACGGCGCCGAGAATGACGAGGCCGGCGTACGAGAAGCGCACGCGCGGCGAAGTGTTCGGCGCACGCGCCGCTGCCCACAGCGCAACGGCGACAAGAGCGATGCTCGTCGGCTCGAACAGCGCCGTCAGGCCGATGCATAGTCCGGCCGCCAGGAAGCGCGTTGGCGTCTTGGCCGTGGCGCAGAGGTAGACGGATGCCATCACGCCGAGTTGGTACCATGTGTGCGGCAGAAGGCTGCCGGCGAACTCTCCGAAGCGCCCCCAGACAAAGGTGAGCACCAGCGCCATGATGGCGATGTTTCTGTCGCCCGACAGCTTCAACGCTAGGCGGAAGGCGAGCGCCAGGCACAGCACCGCCGCGACGACCTGCAGCAGGATGAGCGGCCAGAACGGAAACGCGCCGGCACAGCCATCGGGCGGCTCGGATGCGCAAGCGAGCCCGCGCGCAACATCGTCGTCCAACAGCGCCATCCCCGTGAGGATGAGCGGATAGCCGGGCGTGCGCAGTTGGGCGGCGGTATCGACCGGCGTGCCTTGCGTCGCCGCGTAGAGCTGCCGCGCCACCAGGATGCTGGCGCGATCGCCGTTGCCGGGGCCCGTTTCGCCTTCGCCCAAGGCGGCAGCAAGAAACAACAATGCCATGACGGCGAGCAGCACGCCGGGCGCGTGGGCGCCGAACCAGCCGAGTGCGCCCGCCTGCCGGTCAGCGATGCGATGCTGTCGCTGCATTGAAAATTCCCTGGCTGACGCGCGTGGGCAGGACCTTGACGCCGAGATAGAGCACGCGGGCCAGCAACCCTGGTACGACGACCGCCTGACCCGTTAGGAACCCGCGATAGGATGCCCTCGCCACCGTCTCCGGCGATCTTGCCAGCAGGCGATACCAAAGCATCTCGGCATTTGGCGATATGAATTCAGTGCGCACCACGGCGGGGAACACCACGCAGCTCATCACCCCTTGCGCACGGCACTCTTCATGCAGGCCGAGAGCGAGCGAGGCGAGGAACGCCTTCGAGGCGCCATAGGTCGCGAACGCGGGCGTCGGCAAAAGCGCGGCGAGCGAGGACATGAACAGCACCCCACCGCGTGCCGCCGCGAGCTGCGGCAGCAGCGCCTTGGTCAATCGCAGCGGCGCCAGCACGTTCGTGTCGACAAGACGCTCGAGCGCGTCGATGTCCGTATCCTGCAGACGCCCCCACGACCAGTCGCCGGCATTGTTGACGAGGTACTTGACGCTCAAGCCGTCGCCCGCGAGTGCCGCGCACACCCGCTCCGCCGCGCCCTTCTGGGAAAGGTCGGCGGCGTACGTATGTACCCGCACCGCGTGCTCGCGACCCAGCTCGTCGGCGGCGCGGCGCAGGGCATCAACGTCCCTGGCGACGAGCGCCAAGGAGTGTCCGTGGCGGGCGAACTCGGCGGCGATCGCCCGGCCGATGCCGCGCGATCCGCCCGTGATCAGCACGAGCTCGTCCGCTTTGGATGGGGCGCGCGCCGGCTCCAGCGTCATCTCAGCCACGCATCCGGGCGTTCATCGTTTAGGTTCCCCAACCTGCCCCGACACTGGTGACACCGCCGACGATGCACTAGCATCAGCCGTCGCCGGCGCATTTCAACCCGCCATTGAAGAATGTCGCAACGCATTTCTGTCGACAGGGTGAGTGGCGGGCAGCGGCCGCCGGCAGGCGGCGGCGTCGCGTCCACCTTGCGCCGACTGCGATCTTCGATCGCCGCCAGCCTCGGCTTCCGCATCTGGTATGGCATCGGCCTGGAGACGTGGCTGCCGCTGCTGGGACAGCACTACAAGTCCCTCTCCATTTGGCAGATCCCGCGGGCGGTTCTCTTCACCCTGCTGAGCGCCTTCAACTCCGCTGTCGGACTTTTCTCACGGCTGATCTTCGCCCGCAGGATACGGCAGGTGCGCCTGCATCCCGCGCCGATCTTCGTGCTCGGGCACTGGCGCACGGGCACCACCTTCCTGCACGAGCTGCTGGCCAGCGACCCGCGCCACATCTTCCCCAAGGGCTACCAATGCGGAACCCCGCATCTGTTCCTGCTACTCGAAACCTCGTTCCGTCCCCTGCTCGGCTACGCCATGCCCGAGCGCCGTCCAATGGACGACATGCTCCTCGATCTGGAGCGTCCGCAGGAGGATGAGTACGCGCTGCTCGGACTTGTCGGCCGCTCGACCCTGAGATCGTTCATTTTCCCCGGTGACGGGCCGGTCGACGGCGCTTACCTCAGCTTGCGCAAGCTCGACGATAAAGCGCGTGCGGCATGGAAAGAGGCGTGGGTCTATTTCCTCCAGTCGGTCGCCGTTCGCCATGGCGACGACCGGCGCCTGGTGCTCAAGTCGCCGCAGCACACCGCGCGCGTGCGCACCATCCTTGAAGTTTTCCCCGATGCAAAATTCATCCACCTCGTGCGCAACCCGCTCGCCGTCTTCGCCTCGACGGTGCGCACCTGGCAGATCTTGAGCGACACCCAGGGCCTGCAAGGCTCCGGTGCCGCCGATGCGTGGGTGAAGGAGAGCGTGCTGGCGACGTTCGAGGAGATGTACCGCTGCTACGAGGAGGATCGCGCCCTCATTCCCGCCGGCAACCTCTACGAAGTCCGCTACGAGGATCTCGCCGCCGATCCCATGCGCGCCTTAGGCGACATCTATCGCGCCCTTGATCTCGGCGACGTGACACACTGCGAAGGCCCTCTCGCCCGCCGCGTGCTGGAATCTTCCGGCTACAAAGTCCGCCGCCACCAGATCGCCCCCGCCGATGCCGCCCTGGTGGCGCGGCGGTGGGCGGACTTCATCGCGCGATACCGATACCACGACGAGGTTGCCGGAGTGCTGCGTGCCAACGAGCGATAACAGTGCCGCGACAGTGTCGTCGCGCGCCGGTGGTGACGCCGCACTTTTGCGCCTGCGCCGGTTGCTGGAGGACAATCCGCTTCTCCTCGCCGCCCTGCTGCTGACGCTCATGGCGATGCTGCTGGCGGTCGTCACCGCCTCCGCCGCGCGCCAGGCGAAGCAGGACGTCGACCACGCGAGCATGCTGATTGCCGCCGACCTGCTCGGCATCCGGACGGATCCGGGCTGGCAGCTCGGCGCGCCGGGATACCCCATGATCGTCGCCGCCGTTGCGCGCACCGACCCTAGGGTCCAAGCGGCGGTCGCCTGCCACGTCAACAAGGTGCCGTGCACTGCCGAGGCGTCGTTCGCGGCGCTGATCGCCCTGCAGTACGCGATGGCGATCGTCACCCTGATCGTCGTCCTGCTCCTCGCCCATCGCCTGTCCGGCGGCTGGGAGACGGCGATCCTGACGCTCTTGCTGACGTTTCTCGGCAGCCGGCTCGGCGCCTACGCCGGCAGTGCCAGCGCCCTGATCTGGGTCGTATCGGGGACCTACCTGTATTTGGTTTTGGGCCTCGAAGCCTACCGGCGCCGGTCCGTGGCCCTGGCCTTCGCCGCCGGCGTCATGGCGGCCGTGGTCGCGCTGCTCTATCCCCTCGCGGGAATCGCGCCGCCGATCCTCGGCTTGACGCTTTTCTTTGCGCTCCGGAAAGCGACTTTCGCGCGCCGCCTGGCGGTTGCCGTGGCCCTGCTCGTCGGCGCGGCAACCGTCGCACTGGCCTACTATGCGGTTGGCCCCTCGGCCTACGATCCGGCTGCGGCGGGCCGGCTGCTGGTGCTGCAGCTCAGCGAGCGCCTCGGCTACCAGGCGATGGGCGTCCACGACTGGCTCGGCAGTCTCATCCTGCCGCTGCCGTTTGTCGGCGGATGGCTCGAGTTCTTGTTCTCGGAGGACACCGCGCGCCGGCTGGCGCACGGCTATGCCGCGCTTGGCCGCGAGGAGATTTTCCCGCGCGCCGTTGCCCAGTCGCCGTCGCCGCTCGCGCAGTACGCATGGCTCGTGCGCTCTTACATCCAGGGCGCGTTTGGAAGCTACTTGGCCGTCACGCCCGGCATTCTCAATCGCGGCGTCTGGGGCGGAGCCGATATCGTCGCTCTCGTCGGCGTCTTCCACGTCAAGCGCTTGCTCGCCTACAGCGCTGCGGATGCACGCTGCGGCGCCCTCGCCATGGTGCTGGCGCCGATCGCCGCCCTGCTCGTCGTCAATACACTGCTCAGCGCCAACCCGGCGTGGGCCAATGCGGCCATGCCCTTCGTCTGGGCCTACGCCATCGCCTATGTCGTCACCCGCTTCCCGTCCGCGGAAACCGCGCCGGTCACTAGCCCGCGTTCAGGCGCGCCGGACCGCTGACCCAGCGATTGCCGCGCACGAAATACCGCCACGGCCGGTCGGCGTTGCGCGTGATGCCGATGCGCACCGAGCTGCCGAGCTTCGGGACCGGGGCGCCGTCGTCGGCAAGCCACAGCGCGTTGCCGGCGGCATAGGGGATGCCGTCGAGGCTGAGGTCGACGCCGAAGGCTTGCGCCAGACAACCGGGGCCGCGCGTCAGCCGATAACCGTCGTCGAGGCCGCGACGTTGGCGCATGAGGTCGATGCCGGCGATCGGTTCCGCCGCGCGGATGAGCACGCCGGCGCCGACACCCGCCACCTCGCTGGAGATGTTCAGCATCATGCTGATGCCGTAGGCGCGGTAGACGTAGACGTGTCCCGTGTGCAGGAACAGCGAAGCGTTGCGTCGCGTGCGGCCGCTGCGCGCGTGGCACGCCTCATCGCCCGGCGGATAGGCCTCGGTCTCGACGATGCGGCCGGAGACGCGACCATCACCGCCGTCGCGCACGAGAACCTTGCCAATGAGAAACTTGGCGAGCGCGACCGTTGCCGTCGGCAGCTCACTCTCACCGAGCGCCCGCAACTCGCCTTCCTCTGCGCGCCTTATCGCTGCCGATCCGGATGCCATGCAGGATCAATACATCAGTCGCGCGGCAAGGAAACGCGGCGCGCGGTTGCAGCGCGCTTGCCGGCGGGCTTCTTGCTGGGCTTCTTGCTGGCCACCTTGCGCTTGGCCGCCACTTTCTTGGCGGCTGGCCGCGCGGCGGTCTTCGCGTTGCTATTCGAGTGCCATACGGCGTCCGGTTTGGCGCCGCCGCGCTTGCCCGCCAGCATGAACGGGGTCGGCGCCTTGCCTTTACCCGCGGCGATCTGCTGCATCGTGCGCCCGGAGGCGACGGATTTATCCTTGGCGATCGCCGCCTCGCCGTCGCTCGTCGACCACTCGTCCTTGTGCTTGATCAGCAGCCAGTTGTTGCGCTTACCGCTGCCGTCACGGTCGTTCTTCAGGCGCACGAGCACCCAGCCGCCCTGCAGCTTGTCGCCCGCAAGGACGAACTTGAGCTCTCCCTTGCGCAGCGCCGCGTCGACGTCCTCGGTGCCTTCCGGCAACCAGAAGCCGCGGTCCCACAGCATCACCGTGCCGCCGCCATACTCGCCCTTGGGGATGGTGCCCTCGAAGTCGCCGTAGTCGAGCGGATGGTCCTCCACCTCGACGGCGAGGCGCTTGTCCTTCGGGTTGAGCGAAGGGCCCTTGGTGACCGCCCACGACTTGAAGACGCCGTCGTGCTCGAGGCGCAGGTCGTAGTGCAGCCGCGAGGCGTCGTGTTTCTGGATGACGAAGCGCGGATACTCGGCCTTGCGCACCGCCGCCGCGCCGCTCGGCTCCTGCGTCTTCTCGAAATCGCGCTTTGAACGGTACTTGGCGAGTTTGTTGGCCATCTGGATCAACGCGGTTGTTGTGCTGGCAGTTTAGCGCGCCACGTCAAACCCGGCGCGCCTATCGCGTGGCGCGGATGCGTGTTCGTTGCGGAGAGAGCTTCGCCGGCGTTTGTGAACAAAACGAGAATCAGCTTCACTGCGCCGATGGCCCTCGCCCATCTCGAAAAGCTCAACCCGCAGCAGCGGCGCGCCGTCGAG
>CAZOOS010000037.1:15315-19976 GCA_964581475.1 uncultured Hyphomicrobium sp. | reverse complement strand
GCGGACGGCACCTGGGGCCTCGTGCGCGCCTCGTCCAACAAGCCCGAGCTCGTCGTCGTGGTCGAAAGCCCGGTGTCGGAGGCCAACATGAAGGCCATCTTCGCCGACATCGATGGCGAGCTGTCGAAGTATCCGGAAGTCGGCGCCTACAATCAGAAGATTGTGGCGTAGCCACCGGCGTTCAATTTTTTCCTCTACGATTTCATGTTGCTTTCGCCCATTGCCGGCGTCGGGCAGCGGGTGCAATATTTGCGCGCTAGTTGTTTCATTATTTTCTGTGGGGGAACACTCATGAAATTGCGAGTGGCAATCGCGCTGTTCAGCGCACTGTTGGCTGTGGGCTTCGCCGCGCTGACAACGCCCGGCGCGTTGGCGGGCGACGATGCAGCGAGTGATGGCAGCGGCACGGGCGGCGGCAGCGGCACCACCGACGGCGGTAGCGGTACGGGCGGCGGCTCGGGCTCGGAAGAGAAGTAGTTCGCGCCAACCCAACCAAGCAGGGAGCGGTGACCGCGATGGTCGCGTCCGCGGAGCAGCGCCCATCGGGCAGATTCCCGGCCTACTCCCTGCTTGTCTGCATCCTGGCGATCGCTGCCGCGCTCGCCCTGTTCTACCAACCGCTGCGCTCCAAGCTCGACAAGATCGAATACTGGACCGCCGACTGGCGGACGGTGCTGCTCGCCGACCGCACACCTAGCCAGCATCCGCGCATCGTCCTGGTCCTCTTCGATCCCGCCACCTTCAAGGGCAACATCGTCTCGCCCATCCCGCGCGACGATCACGCCCGGCTGTTGCGGACGATCGCCGCCATGCAGCCCGCCGCCATCGGCCTCGACTTCTACTTCGTCGCCTCGCAGGGCGCCGAGCGCGACAAGGCGATGCTCGATGCGCTGCAGGAAATCGACCGGCCGCTGGTGGTGGGCGGCGTCGATCATCACACCACCGAGTTCGACGAGGATCACTTCGCGTACCAGCGGCAGTTCCTCGCCGCAGCCGGGCGTCCGGCAGGATATTTGGCGCTCGACTATGGGCCTGGTCACATCGTGCGGCGCACCTCGCCTCCCGTTGCCGGCTCGCCCTTCCAGGAAAGCTTTGCCCGCCAGGTGGCGCTCGCCGCCAAGGCCGAACTTTCGGGACCGGGTGCATCCTCGGCCTCGACGCGCATTGCCTGGCTGGAAGGGCCCGACCGCGACAGCGAGCCGTTCTTCCGCATCTCGGCGAAAGAGTTGCTCGCCGAGGGCACCGAGGCGCGGCGCGAGGAGCTGGCGCGGCGCATCAAGGGCAACATCGTGCTCACCGGCATCGCCATGCCGAACTCCGATATGCACGATACCGCCCTGTCCGTGTGGACGGAGCAGAAGATGCTGGGCGTGCTCATCCACGCTCACATCCTCGCGCAGCTCCTCGACGGCCGCTATTATTACGAGCTTGACGGCCGCGCCCGCACGCTGCTCCTCGCCGGCCTTGGGCTCGCCGGCCTGCTGGTCGGCTGGATGGTGGGCGAACAACGTGCCGCGCTGCTCAACCTCGGACTCGCGACCACCGTTCTCGTTGGCGTCGACGCGCTCTGTTATCTGAGTCTGCGTCTGGTCCTGCCATTCACGCTGATGCTGTGCGTCTGGTTCATCGGCGCACTCGCCGGTAGGCACCTGCGCAAGTTGGCGCTGTGGGCGAGCGCCCGCACCGGCAGGGCCGTCCCGCAAACCGTCTGACTCACCACAGCAGCTCGATCAGGAAGCGGAGGGCGACGCTGGCCAGGAACGCGGCGAAGCACAGCTCCAGCGTGCGGCGCGGGATCCTGTGCGCCAGGCGCACCCCGTAGGGCGCCGCCCACACGCTGAGCGGCGCGACGATCGCCATGCCGAGGAGATTGACGAACCCGATCGACAACGGCGGCAGCCCTTCCGCGCCCCAGCCCGCCCAGGCAAAGCCAAGGACACCCGGCAGCGCGATCAGAGGGCCGACGCCGCTCGCCGTCGCCACGGCGGCGAGGATTGGCTTGCCGTAGAGCGTCAGCAGCGGCACGACGAAGGTGGCGCCGCCGATGCTCATCAGCGTCGAGACAAAACCTATGCCAAGTGCGCCGACTTGCGGCCAGGGAAACGGCGGCAGTTGATCGGCAAGGCGCCAGTTCTCGCGGCCGAACGCCATCTTGATGGCGATCAACGTCGCTGCCACGACCCACACCCATTTCAGCGCGTCCCCGCTCGAATACTTTGCCGCGATCGCGCCGAGCACGACGCCGGCGACGACGAACGCCGCCACCCGCTTCAGCAGCGGCATGTCGACGGCACCGCGCGCGCGATGTCCGGCGAACGATTTCAGCGAGGTCGGCAGGATGATGGCCAGCGTCGTGCCGAGCACCAGATGCATGCGGATCGCCGGGTCGACGTCGAGGACGCGGAAGACTTCGTAGAGCACCGGGACGAGCACGCCGCCGCCGCCGATGCCGAGCAGCCCGGCGAGGAAGCCGGCGACGACACCGGCGACCAGCAGGGCGGCGATGAGCAGCGCGATCTCGCCCGCAGGGATGCCGAGCTCCATGGGCCGCCGCCGCTCCCCTATTCCGCCGCAGCCAGCGGGCGACGGGCAGGATCGACGAGAGATACCGCTTCGATGAGCGTGGCAAGGGCCGCCCCGTCGCGCGGCGCGTTCTCGCTCAAGTGACGGCGGAACACACGCGCGCGCGGCTCCCCGTGATAGAGCCCGAGCAGGTGGCGCACGAAATTGTTGAGACGTCCGCCGCCGGCGAGGTGGCGCTCGATGTAGGGAATGAGCCCCTCGATCGCTTCGGCGCGCGTCGGCACCTTGGCGTCCGCATCGAAGAAACGGCGATCGACCTCGGCCAGGATATACGGGGTCTGGTAGGCGGCGCGGCCGAGCATCACGCCGTCGACGTGCTGCAGGTGCGCTGCGGCCTCATCGAGATCGGCGATGCCGCCGTTGATGACGACGGTCAGCTCCGGATGCGCCGCCTTCAGGCGGTAGACACGCGCGTAGTCCAGCGGCGGCACCTCGCGGTTCTGCTTCGGCGACAGACCCTGCAGCCACGCCTTGCGCGCATGCACGATGAAGGTGCGCACGCCGGCGGCGGCGACGATATCGATGAAACGCTGCAGGTCGCGCTCTGAATCCTGCTCGTCGATGCCGATGCGGCACTTGACGGTCACGGGCACTTTGACTTGCCGCTGCATGGCGGCAACGCAGGCCGCGACAAGCTCCGGCTCGGCCATCAGGCAGGCGCCGAAGCGGCCCTCCTGCACGCGGTCCGACGGGCAGCCGATATTGAGGTTGATCTCGTCGTAACCGAAGGTCTCGCCGATCGCCGCCGCCTCGCCCAGCGCGGCCGGATCGGAGCCGCCGAGCTGTAGCGCCACGGGGTGCTCGATATCGTTCATGCCCAGAAGGCGGGCGCGGTCGCCGTGCAGGATGGCCGGCGCGGTCACCATCTCCGTGTAGAGGCGCGCCTGGCGCGTGAGCTGACGGTGGAAGGCCCGGCAGTGCCGGTCCGTCCAATCCATCATCGGCGCAACCGAGAATCTATGCGGCGGATAAAGCACCGATTGTCCTGTTCTCTCGGTGTGCACGGCCGAGCCCATGCACAGTATGGCTCGCTTCTGTTCTCATCTCCAACCGGTGCCTGCCCCTTGCGGCGCCGTGGCAGCCTTCACTAAGCTACCGTCGGGCCGTTGGCGAGTGCAGGTCCGCCGCAAGGGTCAAATTGCGCCTTTGGAAGAGAAATGCAGAGGCATGCGTTGAAGCGCTACCGGCTCAAACGATAGAGCGATGAGCAAACGTGAATTTCACTGCGACGTGGGTGAAAAGCCGGGAGGACCGGTCTGCCATGCATAGCCGGCGACACCTTTCGCTCTCCCATAAGCAAACAGCTTGCTCATATACGCGTGGTCGAAGCGCTGCCGATAGGGCTCCGTGAAGTCGTCCTCGATCAACGCCAGTTTGAAATCGATATGGTCGCGCTGCGTTGTCGTATAGATGCGATAGAGCTCTCCGACGGCATTGCTGGCGATCATCGTGGTGATGGCACGACCGGCGATCTGCAGCGTCCCGCGCTCCACCTCCTCGGGCTCAGGGCCGACGCGACCATTGCGGATGATGTAAGCCGCTGGTCGCACTTTCTTCTGGGCAAAGGGTTTGATGATGGCTGCCATGTCGAGGGATGGAGGATAGAGAAACATCTGCGACACGGTCCCTCCGTCGACGTGCATCTCCTGATGGCGACCATCTTTCAGGATTGCGTCGATCATGACGGGAGGAAAAAGCCCCGGAACGGCCGCCGACGCGAGGATGATCTTGCGCACCAGTTCAAGACGGTCCGGATTCTCGCTGGCGGCGATGGCGCCGATATTCCAGATGACGAGCTTGCTGGAATCGAGATTGGTGGTCGAGATCAGCAAAAGCCGACCTTTTCCATATTCCTCGGCGATGCGTTGAAGGACGCGTTGCGAGAGATACTTGGCGATGGTCCGCGCCAGGGGCTCGGTATCCATCATCGCGTCGTTGTTGACGGCCGCCACTAGGTAACGTTTGTCGACAATGTCATCGATGCCGGTTTTTGTGTACATGGCCTCGAGCGCCCAATCGAACTCGGGGCCGAGAAACGCAAAGGGAGCGGCAAGTGCGCCCGTACTCGTGCCGGTGAC
>CAZOOS010000037.1:11530-15215 GCA_964581475.1 uncultured Hyphomicrobium sp. | reverse complement strand
CGGGGCCGAGAAACGCAAAGGGAGCGGCAAGTGCGCCCGTACTCGTGCCGGTGACGATCTGGAACTCCGGCCGGCCACCGTGGCGGCTCCAACCAACGAGTAGGCCCGCGCCGAATGCGCCGTCCTCCTGGCCGCCGGACAATGCGAGGAGCGTTACCGACGAGGGCGACCCCGCGTGAGAACGGCGGCGTGCGAAGGCTCTTTCGAATTCCATTCGCATCAAGGAGACATCCTGGCCTGCAAAACGCGCGTTCTCGACCTGCGCGAACGTGAGGTCGCCGGCGAGCGCCGAGGGAACTGCGCTATACCGGTCAGTCGAGGCACAACCGACCAACAACAGTTGGGCTGCAACGATGATGGGTGCGGCACAACCGAGCCGGACGGGTCGCCACAACGGGGCACGGGGCGGAAGGCCGGATGCCGAGCACTTCGCCAAACCAAACCTCCTGCAGCAGTGGGCACAAGCTGATGGCAACGCCAATGCTGGACACCTACGCAAGCCACCGGGCCAAAAGCATGACCCTGTGTAAAGGAATGTTGCTGGCGCCCCGTTAAGCATATGCGGGCAGCCATGCCGCGCACTTGTGATGGAGAACTCGTGTGAAGGAGCACTCGCGGTCGGCGGCGAAGCCTAAAGAGGAGGGCGAAGAGTCGCCGGGCGCAGATTCATGCACGCCTCTCAAAGTTGGGGTTTGCGTTGGTCAGTGCAGACGCCCCGTTATTCGCTCGCGCTGCGGGTGAGAGAAACGCTGACCTTCTTGAAGCCGACGCCTTCCGTCGTGATGGACACGCTCTGGTGTCCTTCGTCTTGAATAACCTGCATCGTGGCGGTGAAACCGCCGCCGTCGATCGAAAGAGATATCTGCTGATCCGTCGCTTGGCCGGTGACGGTTCCGCTGGCGTTGTAGGTTCGTTCCTCCCAGGTCCCCGTCAAATCGGGTCCGTGGGCGACCAACTGGGCCCTCAATTCAATCTTCTGGGAAGGGCTGGCGCAGCGCAGGACGATGCTGAGCCGGTCCGTCTGATGCGGGGTCGTGTAGTAGGCTTTGCACAGGAGCGCCTCCGACGTACCTGCATCGAATTCAATGCGTCCGGGGCCTATCCAGAAGCCCGACATTGGACCGAACACCTCCTGAGGTGCTGCGCTTATTGGCTGCACGGCTTGCGCCAACAGGGCCAGCAGTGCGGCGTGGCGTGAAAAATGATTCATGTGACTGTCCGCGGTTGGGAGCATTCAGGTCAACTGAGGCACGCCCGCAGTGAATTGGCGTGGCAGGTCACTAGGATCGACAATGCCTTATCACTCCCAGTCGGGAGTGGGGGGAGAGGACTGGCTTCGGGATCTGGTCTCGGGCCAGGCGCTTGATGATCGTGGCATCGTCAATGCCGCATCGATCGCTGCGAGTGACCCACGCGGCTGACATGGCGCAGGTTTACAGGCGCCGGTTGCCGGCGTCTTTCGACCGCGTAAAGTTTTGTGAAGATCGAGCGAAGGTGTCTCATCTATCGCTCTAAGAAGGCGGGATCGTCGACGTCGATGACGTAACTCGCGCATCCTTTTCCCCTCAGCAGGCCGTTCAACTCGTCGGCGTCGCGACGTAATTCCCGCAACTCAGCTAGGGCGGCATTGCCGGCTCCGGAAGGACCGGAAAACCGTGCAAACATGCGTTCAAGTGTTTGCGCCATTTGCTCCTCTTCCTTTTCGGCGCGCTCCTTCGTCACCGTCATTGCGGCGATGAGATTCGCGATCGCCCGTTCGATCCGTTGACAGCCCCAATTCTGTTCCCGGGCCACCCGCGTGGTTGGTCCCGCCAGACCGGCACCACTCGGCGATGTAGCGGAGATCGCACCTGTGGGCCGCATTTGGGGCGCGGCGCAGGTAGGTAGGCACGCAAGTGAAAGGATGATGCAGATGGTGGCACGGGCCGCTCGTCTCCGGCGCAGCCGCGCAAGTTTCGTCAACTCACTGAAGCCCCGTTGTCACATAGACGAGGGCACCCATCAGCGCGGTCAATAGTGCCATCGCAACTACCAAGCCTATGGCTCCGAAGCGGCTCATCTCCCGCTCGCCTTCGGGAACCCCGGTCTCATTGTCAGGATCGACTTTGCGCAAGAACAGCCCTCCCATTTTCAATGGCTCGCCAGTTTGAGAGGCGGGTGTTTCTGCTGTTTGTCCGTCCGGTGAATTTAAGCGAAGGGCTGCGCCATCAAGCGCGCCACAGGCGGCCTTGCGAAACGCGGGGAGGCTATCACCGCGGTTTACAAAACTTTACACGCGACAGATTTGCCGGAATGCGGTGCCTTTCGGCGCGACGTCGGCTAACCACGTCTACTGCTCTGCCCGCCTCCGACGCATTTTGGCCGTAGGTGTGAGTCCTCTGAGGGCGGGGTGCCCAACCTAAAGGATATGATGCAACAGATCCTCCTCATCGAGGACGACGTGCGGCTCGCCGAGATGTTGCGCGAGTATCTCGGCGGCGCAGGATTTGCTGTTTCGCACGCTGCCAGCGGCAGCGCGGGCCTGAAGCTGCACGCCCGCGATGGCTTCGATGCCATCGTGCTGGATGTGATGCTCCCCGACGTCGATGGCCTTGAGGTGTGCCGCCAAGTTCGCGGATCCGCGACTACGCCGATCCTGATGCTGACCGCGCGCGGGCAAGCCATGGATCGGATCATAGGATTGGAGCTGGGAGCTGACGATTATCTACCCAAACCCTTCGAGCCCCGCGAGCTGCTGGCGCGCTTGCGGGCGATCTTGCGACGGGGCAGAGACGCGCAGAAGGGTGACGTGCTGGCGTTCGGCCGGCTCGAAATCGATCGCGGCGGGCGCGAGACGCGTATCGATGGCGTCGCGCGGGGGTTGACGAACTATCAGTTCGAGTTGCTCGTTGCGCTCGCCGAGCGGCCCGGCCGCGTCATGGCGCGCGAGGCGCTCATGGACCTCGTGAAGGGTGAGACCCTCGAGGCATTCGACCGGTCGATCGACGTCCACATCTCACGCATCCGGGCAAGCATCGAAGACGATCCGAAGAGGCCGCGCCGCATCATCACCGTTCGGGGCACCGGCTATGTGTTCGCCAGGACGCAGGATTGACCGGCATGATCTCCACCCGTCTGCATTACCAGCTGTACGTCACGATTTTCCTAGCGATGTTGATTGTCGTCGCTGCAACGATCGGGCTCTCGCAATTGACAGGAAAAAATGATGCCCAGCTTTTTCTCGATAGTGTGGATACCTTCGAGTCGCGCCGCTTGCTCTCTCCGGACTCCGATCCGATCGCCCGCCGCCGGTTCCTCACGGATCTATCCGAATTGGTCGGTGTAGACTTTGCCTTATTCGGCGCTGACAATCGTCTCATCGACGCCGTCGGCAATGGGGGCGGCGAAAACTTCTACGAAGCTATTCGGCCGGCCATTGGTGTTCGGCTGCGCAATGGAGCCTGGATCGAGGTACGAGGATTCTCTCCGACGCAAGAGCTCTACGATAGGGTGAAGCTGTTCGTCCCTTTGGGCGTCCTGATCGCGGTTCTTTGCTATCCGGTCGTTCGGCGCTTGACGCGCCGGCTCGAGCGCCTGCAAGCGAGTGTCGACGCATTGGGATCAGGCGACCTTACGGCGCGGGTACGGGTTGAAGGCTGCGACGAGGTCGCGCGCTTGGCGCAAAGTTTCAACAGCGCTGCCGAAC
>CAZOOS010000037.1:0-11430 GCA_964581475.1 uncultured Hyphomicrobium sp. | reverse complement strand
GAAGGCTGCGACGAGGTCGCGCGCTTGGCGCAAAGTTTCAACAGCGCTGCCGAACAGATCGAGCAACTTGTGGGAGCCCATAAGCTACTGCTCGCCAATGTTTCTCATGAGCTCAGAACGCCGCTGTCCCGGCTTAGGTTGACGGCTGAGCTGCTCAAAGAGGTCGCGGACCCGAAGCGCAAGGCCGATCTGGAGAAGGACGTCACGGAAATCGACGCGTTGATCGAGCAGATCCTGCTCTCGAGCCGCCTCAATGCCATACGAGAGCTCGAGGTTTGCGAAGAAGTGGACCTGCTGGCGCTTGCCGCGGAGGAGGGTGCGCGTTGCGGCAAGAGCGACATCACTGGGGAGCCGGTCATTGTGCAGGGTGACCCGACACTGTTGCGACGGATGATTCGCAACCTCATCGAAAATGCGCAGCACCACGGATCGCCTCCGGTCGAGGTCCGGGTCCGCCGCGACGGCGACCGAGCGGTCTTGACGGTGAGCGACGGTGGAGACGGCATCCCCGCGGATGAGCGTGAGCGTGTCTTCGCGCCGTTCTACCGCCCGCGCGGAACGCTCGCGCGAGGATCCGGCCTGGGGCTTGCTCTTGTTCGTCAGATCGCTCGGCAACATGGCGGGGAGGCCGGCGCGGCCACCACGCGGTCCAGCATGATCGAGGTTACGCTCCCGATGGACACCTGCGACACACTTTCCTCTGTTGCCTGACGTCGCGGCATAGGCCGCGCGGGGAGCGTTTCCCCAGAAGACGCACCGCCCAGTGCCCAGGTTGGGACACATTGGAGCAACACGCGAGCAAAGCAACGTTGGTAGGTCAGCCTGTCTAGGGGAACAGGGGGACTGGCCGATGGCGCTTCAAGCGGGCGAATTTGCTCCGACACGGACGCGTGGAATCCGCTCGTGTCTTCTGCTGTCACTGCTGCCTTTCGTCTCTGCATGCGCCACAGTACCTCTGCAGCAGACCGGCGCGTTGTCCTCCTACGAGCGGCTACAGCCTGTCGATAGTAAATTCAACGGGCGAAAGTCCAGTGTGCACGTCGACAAGGCCGCGGTCCTGGCGGCCAGGACGGTGCTCATTGTCCCGACCTCCTTTGCCGGGGCAGCTGCCTCAACCAAACTTTCCGCGCGGGACCGGCGACTTGTTGCCAATGCCGTGGACCGCTCGGTCTGCATTGCACTCAGCGATCGCTTCCACATCGTCTTGCCGCCGCAGACAGCCGACCTGACAGTGCACGTGACCGTCGCGAACATTGTCCCTACGGACGAGGTGGCGGCGGCCACCTCGACCGTCATCGATGTCGGCAAGTCCGTCCTCAGCCACACGGGCACTTTGGATACGGCGGTCCCGATCCCATCGGTGCGCGTTCCGATCGGCTTGGGTGGGATAGCCCTGGAAGGCGAAGCGGTCGATCCGACCGGCCGGCAGACGGCGGCCATGCTGTGGGCCAAGGGTGCCAGCTCCTTCTTCGGCAACACGGTACGGGTTTCCCCAGTGGGAGATGCCTACGAGCTCGCATCGTCATTCGGCGATGATTTCAGCGAGCTGCTCGTCACGGGTGAAGATCCATTCCGCTTCAAATGGCCGGAACTCCCATACATGCACCGCCTGAAATCGAAGTTCGGCGGAGCGCCCAAAGAGCCTGTCTGCGATTCCTTCGGACGCAAGGGCATGACCGACATGGTGGCGGGCAAATTCGGTTTCCCGCCCGAATGGACGGACGACGGCGCGAAAGAGGATCAGCAAGCGTATACGGCGAGCCCTCCGCAGTGATTGCCCAGCAGACGGGGCACGTTCGACGTGATTGCCGACCTGACTTGGCCAATGCCCCATCGCCCACGCGCATCGCTCGATACGCAAGCGGCCCGGAATGGAATAGCGTTTTATGAGTGCCAATCCCAACGAGAAGGACGTCATAGACGTTGAGCGCGCGTCAAAGGTCGCAAAGCTTTGGACCGCGGATAGCCCACGCGTCCACCATCCGACAAAGAGTTCGGTACGCCCGGCGCCCGTACTTTCCGTTGTCATTCCAACATTCAATGAGGCGTCCAATGTGCCTATTGTTGTCGAGCGCATCGCCGCAGCATTGGCGGGGACGGATTGGGAGATCATTTTCGTCGACGACGATTCCCCGGATTGCACATCGACCGTCGCAAGGGTGCTGGGCGAGCTCGATGGACGCGTGCGCTGTATTCGGCGAGTGGGGCGCCGCGGACTAGCCGGCGCCTGCATAGAAGGGGTGCTGTCGAGTCAGGCGCGCTACGTGGCCGTGATGGACGCCGACTTGCAGCACGACGAGCGTCTGCTGCCGCGGATGCTGAAATTGCTCGGCCAGAACCAAGCGGACCTGGTTATCGCGAGCCGTTATATCGCCGGCGGAGAGGCGACCGGCCTTTCGCCGTCACGCAGGTCGATCAGCCGAGTGGCTACCGGATGGGCGCAGAGGCTCATGGGGATCACGGTGCAAGATCCCATGAGCGGCTTCTTCATGGCGCGGCGCAACCTTCTGGACGCAATCGCCTCGGAGCTTTCCACCGAGGGATTCAAGCTCCTATTCGACATTCTTGTCGCGAGCCGGCGCGGCCAACTCAAGATTGTCGAGCTTCCGTACGCGTTTCTTCCGCGGGTGAATGGTGCAAGCAAATTTGATGCGCGCAACGCCATCGAGTTCTTCGCGCTGGTGATGTCGAGGCTGAGCCGTGGGAAATTGCCGCCGCAGTTCTTCAGTTTCCTTCTCGTCGGCGGGACGGGCGTTGGAGTTCAGCTTGCCTGCCTTTGGGCTGCCCTGTCAGCCGGCCTGGGGTTTCTAGCCGCCGAGATCGTGGCGACGCTGGCGGCGATGACGAGCAACTTCTTTCTCAACAACGCGCTGACCTACAACGACCGCCGCATGACCGGGCGACAACTTCTCCCAGGGCTATTGAGCTTCTACGCCGTGTGCTCGGTCGGAGCGTTGAGCAACGTCGGCACATCTTCATGGCTCTACGCGCAGCATCCGAGCTGGTGGCTGGCCGGTCTTGCCGGATCGGTGATCGCCGCGCTGTGGAATTTTCTTGGCAGCTCCAAGTTCGTATGGAGCAGGGCTTGAGAACCGCCGAGAACCCGCGGCCATGCGGCACGATCACTGCGCTGGCCATCGTGACAGTGCTGCTTCTGCTGGTCAGGCTATGGCTCGACCGCCACCTCGAGCTCATGTTCGACGAGGCATACTACGCGCTGTGGTCCAAGCACTTGGCGTGGTGCTATCTCGATCATCCGCCAATGATTGCGCTGTGGATTCGCCTGTCGACATGGCTGTTCGGCGACGATGAGTTTGGCATCCGCGCGCTCGGCACGTTCGCCTCAGCGGCCGGCGGAGTGCTCGTCTATCTCCTGTCGTTGCGGCTGTTCGAAAGCCGGACAGAGGCGGCGTTTGCCGGCTTGCTGTACTGCTCCATGCTGCTGATCGCCGCTGGCGCCATCATCATCACACCCGACACACCGCTACTCTTCTTCTGGTCGATCGCCATCTACGCGGTGATCCGGATTTATCGGGACGCGGACTGGCGATGGTGGATGGTCGCCGGCGCGGCCATGGGCTTTGCACTTCAATCGAAGTACACCGCGCTGCTGCTCGGTGCGGGCATCGTCTCCTCTTTGATTTTCGTTCCCGCAATGAGACGCTGGTGGCGACATCCGGCGCCGTATGCCGCTGGCGTTTTGGCCTTCGCGATCTTCGCCCCGGTGATCGAGTGGAACTACGAGCACGGCTGGGCTTCGTTCGCAAAGCAGTTCGACCGCACTCGAGGTTACGATTTCAGCCTGCGCTACGTCGGTGAATTTCTTGGGAGCCAGTTAGCGCTTCTGACCCCGTTCGTATTCGTCCTGGCAGCCGGTGGCGTCTGGATCTCCCTGCGAGGAGCGCCCGACAAATCGAGCGGGCCAGGGGTCCTGCTGGTATCGCTGATCGGGCCTCTGTTGATCTACTTCCTGTTCCACAGCCTGCACGCGAGGGTGCAGGGCAACTGGCTGGCGCCGGCATACCCGGTGCTCGCCGTCCTCGGGTCGCATGCTGCCTCTCACGTCAGCGAGCTGCATGGGCGTCTGCGCTCCGTGATGATGTTTTCGCGCCGCAACGCCATTCGCGTCGGCTTGGCGTTTACCGCCGTCGTTTACGTCCAGACTTCCGCTGACCTCATTCCCCTCGATCCGGCCAAAGATCCAACGGCACAGATGATCGGTTGGTCGTCCCTGGTCCGGCAAGTCGACGACGTCGCCCGCAAAGAGAAGGCAAATTACGTTCTGACCTCAAACTATGGTCTGACCAGTCTGCTGGGCATCTACTTGCGCGAGGCGATACCCGTCATTCAGTTCAACGAGCGTTTGCGGTGGGTATCGTTCGAGCAGCCTCTCGCGACCCTCTTCCTTCTCCCTGGCCTGTACGTCAGCGAGTCCAACAAGGACAAGGCCGACGAGTTGAAGCGCCGCTTCGCGATCGTCGAGTTCGTCGGCTCCGCTGTCCGCCGGCGAGGCACTACCGAGATCAAGCGGTATGTTATCTATCGGCTTGCACAACCGGTCTCGCCGGTTCTCGACCAGGTAGGTCAGTAACCTTCCGTGCGGCTACCGGTACTTGGTTCTTCGCCCCTCCGGGCGAGAAGCTGATCGCGGGCAACTCGACAATTTGCATCAATCCACCGTCTGGTCGATTGGCGATGTGAATTTCTCCGCCGTCCCGGCGGATGATTTCGCGGGAGATCGTGAGGCCCAGGCCCGCACCAGGGACTTTCTGGCTGCGCGCCCAGTCGGCCCGGAAGAATGGCTCGAACACCTGGTCCAACACATCTGGTGGGATGCCCGGCCCCTGATCAGAAATCGTAATCTGGGATGTTGCCCCTCCGGTTACGCTAACAATGCCGCGCACGCCATGGGTTGCGGCGTTGATAAAGAGATTCCGCAACGCGCGGCTCAAAGCCAGCCGGCTGGCTTTGACATATGTTTCGCAGGTATCGCTCACCTCGATCGCGAAGTTCTGATCCTGCAACTCCGCTACGATGTTCCTGACCAGGTCATCGACCCGGATGACCTCCGGCGACGTCTTCGTCGTTTCCTCGCGGACGAGTTGGATGGCGCTGTCGGCAATCCGCTCCAGCTCATCAATGTCCTTGAGCCAGAACTCCCGCTCCTCGTCGTCGGTAATAAATTCCGCGCGCAATCTCATGCGTGTCAGGGGCGTGCGAAAGTCATGACCGGCAGCTGCGACAAGCCGCATCCGGCTTTCGATGGCGCGCTTCAAGCGAGCGGCAAGCGAGTTGATCGCGGCGGCGGTCGCGCGTACCTCCGCCGGCCCTCGTTCGGCGAGCGCCGGGAGGATGCCGTCCGGGGTGATCGATTCTGCTGCGCTTTCAAGGAGCGCCAGAGGCCTGCTCATGCGATTGGCGGCGAACACCGCAATCGATCCGACACCGATTGTGATGAGGGCAAACCACATCCAAAATTCGGGATCTGAGGACGGATCAATGTCCACTGAGATCCAGCTGCGGGGTCCGACACGTACCGATGCGCTGCGAAATCGGATGTCGTCTGCCGTGTGTGTCACGGTAACGTCGAGGGGCGTCCCAAGCCGCGCAGTGGCAGAGCGTATCAGCCGCGTTTGATCCTCGTCCGGTTCACCTGCGTTGGGTTGGTGCGACAGAAGCTCTGCATCGGGGTTTTGCTTAGCGAGACGCTCCAACGTGATGAGCTGCTTGGCGAGCAAGTTGACTTGATCATCCGAGGGTGTCGAAAACACGTACAGCATCGCGAGCGTGATCAACGCGACAACCGAGACGATCGAAACCACAAGAAGCAGGGCGATCTTGGCGCGAAGCGTATTCATCTCTGCTTATCCAGAACACGGACCTTGGCGGCAAGCTGATACCCGCCGTTGCGGATTGTCTTGAAGATCTGATCTGCACCGCCGTCCGTCAGCTTGCGTCGCAGGCGGCTAATCAACACGTCAATCGAGCGGTCCAGGACGTCGCCGTCTCCACGCGTCAGATCGAGGAGTTGATCGCGCGAGAGTACGCGGCCCGGTCGGTCCAGAAATGTAACGAGTAGGTCAAATTCAGCACCGGTGAGCGGAACATCTCTGCCGCTGGGGTCGGTTACCGAGCGGGCAGACGGATCGGCCACAAACCCCTCAAAATGGTAGAGCGCCGTTTCGCGGGGCTCCAGACCGGAATTCAGGCCGCGACGAAGGACTGCGCGAATCCGGGCTACAAGCTCGCGGGGATTGAAAGGCTTGCCGAGGTAGTCGTCAGCACCGATCTCGAGACCAATGATCCGATCGACATCCTCCTTCAAGGCCGTAAGCAAGATGATCGGTATGTTCGATCGCGACGCCCGCAAGTCGCGGCAAAGGTCCAGTCCTGACCCGTCGGGAAGCATCACATCAAGTATGATGAGATCAATCTTGTTGGTCACAATCCTCTCGTGCACCTCAGCGCATTTTGAAGCGAGCTGAACGCGAAAACCCTGCTCCTGCATGTAGCGGGCGATGAGTTTTCGGATTTCAATGTCGTCATCGACAACGAGAACTTGTGCGTGCGTGTTCATGTCCAGCGAGCGACCCATATTGTACGCAGGCTCATGTAGCCTCCGCCGTAGCGGGCAGGGGCAACTATTTTGTGTCAAAGGCTGTCTGCAGACCTGCGAGACATGTTTCGACACAAAAACCGTTCGCACAGAAGCATTCGGGCGCTCAAAGCCAGGCTTTTTTCGAAATCGCTCATCAGGGTAAACCGTCGTGCTTGCCGCCAGGTTTGGCGGCTGTCTTTGTTGCAGCGGTGCAATTGGGTGCGCCAGCCAAACCCGGATACTTCGCTTGGCTAATGCATGCTAGTCAGGGCGGGCTGAGGCGTTTGAATGAGCGCTCCAAAGGTCCTGCGCGCCCACTGGTCGACATCATCCATGACGGTGAAGACCGCCGGAACGTAGATGAGACTGAGGGCCGTCGAACTCAAAAGGCCACCAATCACGGCGATCGCCATCGGCGCCCGAAATTCGGCATCGGCACCGATCCCGAGGGCGATGGGCATCATCCCTGCTCCCATCGCAACCGTGGTCATGACAATAGGGCGGGCGCGCTTGCGCGCCGCTTCGATGAGCGCCGCGTTTCGTTCGAGGCATTGCTTGCTCCGCGCCGTGATTGCGAACTCGACGAGCAGGATCGAGTTCTTGGCGGCAACGCCCAACAGCATAAGAACGCCAATGAGGGCCGGCATGGATAGCGATGTGCCGGTTGCGACCATCAGTCCAAATGCGCCGCCGAGAGATAGCGGCAGCGCGGTCAGGATGGTGACCGGTTGAATGAAGTTGTTGAACAATAGGGCGATAACCAAAAGCAGCAAGACAATGCCGGATGCGACGGCGAGCACGAAGCCACTGAACAACTCTTGCATGTGTTCGCCGTCGCCCGCGGCCTGGTGCTTCACTCCAGGCGGCAGCGTCTTGATCGAAGGCAGATTGGAAACGAGCGTCTCGGCTTGACCCGTAGTCACGCCCACGAGCTCGGCTTCGACTGTCGCACTACGGCTGCGGTCGACGCGGTCGATCTGGTTGGGACCTGCGCCCAGTGAGAGGTCGGCGACGGAGGAAAGCGGCACGGCGCCTGTGGGCGTGGGGACCTGCAAGCTCAGTATGCGTGAAAGATCGGACTTCGCGCCCTCGTCGAGCATGACGCGGATGGAAAGTTGGCGGTCCGCGAGATTGAACTTCGGCAGGTTATGATCGGAATCACCGAGGGTAGCGATTTTGACTGTTTGAGCGATGGTCTCGGATGAAATGCCGAGCGTGGCCGCCTTGTCAGGTTTGGGTGCAATCTGAATTTCGGGACGTGCTAGGCTTGCCGTCGAACCGGCGTTGCGGAAGCCCGGCGTTGCCTGCATCTCGCGCGTGAGAGAAGCCACCGTTCGCGACAGCAAGTTCGGGTCGTCACTTCTGAGCGTGACCTGAACCTTGGCGCCCGACTTGCCGTCGGCACCGAAGCGCAGCCGGGCGCCTGGCAGCTCGGTAAGTTGATGTGCTACCGACGCTTCGAACTGCTGCTGTGTGAGCGCCCGTTCGCGGCGCGGCTTCAGGTTCACCGTTAGTGTTGCCTTCCGAACTTCCCCTGAAGCACTTTCGTCCCCCATGCCTCCCGACGACGTTTGCGTTCCCAAAGCCGCGTAAACTGATTTGACCTCCGGTCGCGCTTTGAGAATGTCGATTGCCCTTATGACGACCGCATCGGTGTCCGCGAGGCTGGCGCCCGGTGCAAGTTCAATAGCGAGTACGGAGCGAGCGCGGTCGGTTGCAGGCATGAAGTCGGTCGGCATCAGAAGGGTCAAGCTCATGGATCCGGCGAAGAAGGCGATGCCGGCAAGGACCGTCAACCACCGCCATCGCAACGTCCAGCCGAGAAGTCGAAGATAAGCCGGTATCCAGAATGCTTCGTCGTCTTGCGTTCCGTGCGAAGTCATCAGATACGCCCCCATCAGAGGCGTGAGCATGCGTGCGACGACGAGCGAGAAGAACACGGATGCGCAGACGGCAATGGCGAACGCCTTGAAGAACTGGCCGGCAATGCCCCCCATCAAGCCAACCGGCATGAAGACGGCGATGATGGCGAATGTCGTCGCGACGACGGCAAGCCCTATTTCGTCGGCCGCTTGCATGGCGGCCTCGTAGGCATTCTTGCCCGATTGCCGCATGTAGCGGACGATGTTCTCAATCTCGACAATGGCATCGTCGACGAGAATGCCGACCACGAGCGCGATGCCGAGAAGTGTGATGCTGTTCAGCGACTGGTTGAGAACGTACATGACGCTGAATGTGGGCAGCAGGGAAAGCGGCAAGGCCGTGCTGGATATTAGCGTGGCACGCATGTCACGCAGGAAGATCCCGACCACGACTATGGCTAGCGCCGCGCCGATGAGAAGAGCCTCAATCGCTGCGGTGTATCCCTCCAGAACGTCATCGGTCGAAGAGGTCACCTCGCGGATGGCAACTTCGGGGTGCTCGGCGGCGAACGTTGCCACTCTCGCTCTTACGGCATTGGTCACGGCGACCTCGCCTGTGTCCACCGAGCGGTAGATGCTGAATCCGATGACCTCCCTGTCGTCGAGACGCGCGCGTTGGCGCGGCTCCGCCCACGACCTTTCGATGACGCCCAGCTCCGATAGCCTCACGGTGCGGTCGCCCTTCAAGCTCAGTCGTGTTTGCGCAAGCGTCTCGACATCCTTGGCGCTGCCAAGGGTTCTGATCGCTTGCTCGCCGTGCCCGAGGGTCATGCGTCCGCCGGGCTGGTTGACGTTCTGCGTCTTCAGTTGCTGGGAGACTTCAGAAGCAGTGATGCCGAGAGCCATCAGCCGGTCGGGATCGAGCCGGGCGCGGATTTCCTGATTGACGCCGCCAGATCGCTCCAGCTTGGAGACGCCTTTGACGGACAGCACGGCTTTCGCCACGTCGTTGTCAATGAACCAGCTCAGATCATCAGGGGCCATCTGAGGGGAGTTGACGATGAACGTCAGAATCGGCTGACCGGTTGCGTCGACCCGCTGTACCGCGGGTTCCATGACGTCGGCCGGCAAGTTGCCCCGGACCGATTCCACGGCGTTGCGGACATCATCCGTGGCGCGGTCGATGTCGGTCCCCAGGGCAAATTCGATGCTCGTCGTGGAGACGCCTTCGTTGACCGTGGAGCGAATGTGCTCGACTTTTCCAAGGCCGGAGACACTGTCCTCGACAAGCCGTGTGATCTGCATCTCCATCTCGGTCGGCGCGGCGCCGGCCCTTCTGATACTGACGGTGACCGCCGGTATGTCGATGTCGGGCATGTCGTTAATGCGCAGCCCCGAGAAGCTCACGACTCCCGAAAGTGACAGGAATAGAAACAACACGATGGTGGGCACCGGATTGCGGATGGCCCAAGCAGAAATCTGGCTCATGGCGTTGTCTTGAGCGGCTGCGCGGACGCAACCTCGGCGCGGACCTTCTCGCCGTCATTTAACAGCCCCGCGCCTTCGACGACGATCCTGTCGCCGGCGGCCAGACCGTGCAGGACCTCGGCGGCCGAGCTGGTCTTGCGCCCGACCGTAATTGTCTTAAGGACCGCAGTTCCGTCGTCGCTCACAGTGAATACGGCTGCCCTTCCTTCGCGCCAGACGAGCGCCTTGAACGGAACTGTCAGCGCTGCTGTGCCGCCGGCCTCGATTTCGACGCGGACAAACATACCGGGCTTCAATTCGGTATCCGCGGGCAGTGCAACGCGCACCGTGCCCAGTCGGGTTTTCGCGTCGACCAGCGGCGCCACGAGCCGCACGGAAGCGTGCGATACACGCCCCATAGGATCAACGATGCGCGCGGACTGCTGCGGGTGGATCTTGAGCACGTCAGCTTCTGGCACCAGCGCATTTACCTCAATGCGCCCGTCCTGGATGAGGCGGAACAGCGTTTGCACAACTTGCCCAAGGGTAGCGCTGCGGGTTGCCACGATGGCGTTCGCCGGCGCTACGATTTCCGCTTGGGCCAACTTGGCCTTAGTTTCCTCGAGAATTGCGCGTGCGGAGGCGAGCTTCGCCGTGGTCGTTTTGACCAGAGTTTCACGCTGCTCAATCGTTTGCTGGCTTATGACGCCACTGGGGACCGTATGAGCTCGTTTCTCGTCGGCCAACGCATTGGCAAGGCTGGCCTCGGCCTCGGCGAGGGCTGCGCTGTTCTGGTCGATCTGCGCCAGGAGAAGACTTTGATTGAGGCGCGCCAGGACCTGGCCCTTTTCAACCTTGTCTCCTTCGTCGGCACGGATATCGACGATCGCGAGCCCGTTTGCCTCGGAGCTGATCGGCATTTCCCGCCATGCGGCGACCGTACCAGGCCCCACAATCAGGCTATTGATCTGGCTCTCCCGTACTGTGTCGACAATGATCTTGAGCAGAAGCCTGCGGTCAACTCCGCGATCTTCCGCCTGGGCGCCGCTCAGCAAGGTCATCATCAGCGGAAACGCGACCGCCAGTAGAGCTCCGACGCGTATATGTGCTGGCATGGCGAGTCTCGGTTCTCCAGCGGGTGGAGACGTCAACGTGCGGGTCAATCATTGCGCTTCTTCGGTTTCAATATGTCTCAACAAAGCCGCGCGACGGGATTTCATGTCGGAACGTTTCTGCGCGGGAGACTTGGCTGGCGACGGCGCCGCCTCGCTGGATCGACCAAGGTCAAAAGGGGTCAAGCGCTTCCTAGGGAGCCGTTGTCGGATATCGGCGCCCAAGCGACAACGCGCGGTACGGCGCCGCACTCCGCTACCGGAGACCTTCTCGGGTTGCTCGGTGAGATCTTTGTGGGATCGACTGCCTGGCCGTTAGGGCCGCAGGCGCAACGCCGGCTTCCGCCGACGGATCAGCAGAGGAGCGCGGCTTTCGCTTCCGTCTCCGCAT
>CAZOOS010000036.1:0-20184 GCA_964581475.1 uncultured Hyphomicrobium sp. | reverse complement strand
TTCGCACCGAGAACGCCAAGCTGGCGACGTACATCTTCGTCGATATTCGCGACCGGGATCTCGGCGGCTACGTCGCCGATGCCAAGAGGGCGGTGGAAGAACAAGTCAAATTGCCGACCGGTTCGTACCTCGTGTGGAGCGGCCAGTTCGAATACCTGGAGCGCGCCGCGGCCCGGTTGAAGCTCGTTGTGCCGGTGACGTTGATGATCATATTCCTGCTGCTCTACCTGAACTTTCGACGCATCACCGAGACGCTCATCGTCATGCTGTCACTGCCGTTCGCGCTCATCGGCGGCATGTGGTTGATGTGGTGGCTCGGTTTCAACATGTCGGTGGCGGTGGCGGTGGGCTTCATCGCCCTCGCGGGCGTCGCCGCCGAGACCGGCGTCATCATGCTGATCTACCTCGACCACGCGGCCGAGGAGATCCGTGCGCGCTGCCGTCAGCAGGGACGCCCCTTCACAAGGGCCGATCTCCAAGAGGCCATCATGATCGGCGCTGTCGAACGCGTGCGGCCCAAGATGATGACGGTGGTCGCCATCATGGCCGGCCTCCTACCCATCATGTGGAGCACCGGCGCCGGGTCGGAGATCATGCAGCGCATCGCCGTGCCGATGATCGGCGGCATGGTCTCATCGACGTTGCTCACCCTCATCGTCATTCCAGCCGTCTATGGGCTCGTCAAAGGTTGGCGGCTTCCGGTCACCGCTGGCGCGCCACGCGCGCGGGAGGCGTTGGTTACGGCATAGCAATCGGCAGCCTGGGACGGTGGGGTTAACCGCATCCTCCTATCGCGGCTGCGGTCGCGTTGATTTCGCGTGTCAGTTGAGCGGCTTGCGGCGTCGTAACGTCTTGCAATCAGCACAATTGATCGGTAGCGGGGGATATGACGTGTCAGAATTCGCTCACCCGCGCCACCCGGCTCGACGCCGAGACACTGCAATCGGAAGTTAGCGCTCATCTGCGCAATACGCAGATGTCGTTCCTGCTGCATAAGGGTGCTTATGCGCTCTGCATTCCTGGGCATATGCCGATCGCCTGGCCCTCGATCTCGCCGCGCCCAGGCGTCAAGCCAGCGTTCTACGAGGAGACGACCACTCTGCTCTTGAGCTACTTGCTCGAGCGCTTTCGGCCGGCGACCTTCTTTGATGTTGGCGCGGCGGTGGGATACTTCTCTCGAGTTGCCGCCTCGAATAAGCACGTCGCAGTGCGCGCGCACGCCTTCGAGATGCGGCCAGAACAGGTCTCGACGTTGCGTGAGATCCTCAGCCATGACGCATTTGGCGAAAGAGTTTCTGTTCATCTCGAGGCCATCAGCGACCACGAGGATCCGCAGGCGCTCGTCTGGCTCGCGCGCAGTTTGCTGTTCGAACAGCACCCCTCACCCGAGGCCTATCGCGAGGCGTGGTGGCGCCGGCTCAAGTTCTGGTGGCGACACGACCGTACAAGAGGGCTGTCGGCGGCAACGATTCCCATAACCAGCATCGATGGCTTCACCGAGCGGGCGGAAGCCTGGCCGGACATCATCAAGATCGATGTCGAAGGTTACGAGGGACGGGTGCTCCGCGGGGCCATGAAGACGCTGGCCAGGCGGCGTCCGTTTGTTCTGTTGGAATTGCACCAGGGCAAGAAGTTGCGGTTTGGCTTCAGCCGGACCGAGGTCGCCGACTTCCTGTTCCGGCTCGGCTACGAAGCGCTTTTCTTCACCGATCATCAGGTGAAGGCGAATTGCGAGGTTGTGTGCGTGGGGCCCGGCAATGAGCTGCTGGGCCGCCAGAAGACGGATCTACTCCTCTTCGCGCACCCGGACTATTGCATCGACCGGCGCGCAATCTTCTAAGGCCGAGCGGTAGGGCGAGGCACAGACTGCGCCTCGCCCCCACGCCGTCAGCTCTTGTCGATCAGCAGCACGACCTTGTCGTCCTCCGGATCGACGATGGCGAGCTGGTCATCGGCGATGAAGTAGCGACAGGCGGAGAGTTCGCCGGCCTCCGACAGCACCGCATTGGGGAACTTCTCCAACTCGATATCCTGCGGCACGCTCCAGCCGACCTCGAGGTCGGATACGTCGACCTCGCGGCCGAGATGCACCGATTGAAGGATCAACTCGCGCTGGTCCTCGCTCAGCCGTATGCGGGTGCTGCACTCGCGATCTCCCGAGCCGCCACCGGCGTAGGTGCGGCCGCCGCCAGCAGGGATGACGGCGACGACCTCGTAGGTGTCGGGGTCGCAAATCACGTACTCGTCCTCGACGTAGACGAACACATAGCCGCGGTACTCCGGCACAATCTCGATGACGGTGATCGGCACCGGAGCGAAGTGCCAATGACGCGGCAAGCGGCGTCCGATGCTAATGTCGATATCGATGTCCGTGCGGGGCTGGATATCACCCTTCTCGCGAAAGGCACTCTGCACGCGCTCCCGCTTGTCGCCCGACAGGTCGACCTGCTTCACGCGTTCGACCTTCTGGGCGCGCTGCGGATCGGCGTCCTTGGCCTTTGCCGCATCCTGGGCGCTCTTCGCTGCTTCGTCCTTATCGCGCACGCCGGTCTCGGCGGCCTCGGTGGCGGATTTGGTATCCGACTTCACGCCATCAGCGGCCTTGCCGGCAGCGCCGTCGGCATTCTTGCCGGCGTCGTCGTCGCGATCGGCGCGTGAGGCCTTTGCGTCTGCGTCACCCTTGGGGCCACGCCTTTGCGATGCGTCGCCCACCGACTTCTGCCGGTCACCGCCCTGGCGCGCCGGGGACTCGGCGGCGCGTGAGCGTGCAGGGGCCTCTGAGGCGCCATTCGGCGAGCGGTTGCCTTCGGCCTCCGGACCCGGACCATCGCCGCGGGCTTCACCAGCGCCGCCGCCACCACCCTCTGGGCCGCGTGCAGCCGCGGGGCTTTCTCCGCCTCCGCCTACAGGTCCTCCGGCGCCGGGTCCGTCACCGCCGGGGCCGATGCCGAGTGCGCCGGCCGGCCCGGCACCACCGCCGCCACCTAATCCCTCCCCGGGGCCACCTTGCGCATAGGCGCAACTGGCCACGCCCAACATGAGCGTCGCGATCAACGTCGTGGTTGTTTTCATGACAGTCTCCTTGCCGAACAAGAGAACGCGTCTTGCGAACTCATGAGCGGCAACGAGAAGTTCGATTTAACCGTTCCGTAAGCCGGCGAATTGACCATTCATCATTTCGTCCAGTCGCGTGGCGCGGGCTGAACCAAACTTCGCCTCGAGAGTTAGTTGATCTCAAAGAGGAGTTAAGCCATGGGATTTTTTGCGTGGATCTTCGTTGGGCTGATCGCCGGCTGGCTCGCCGAGCAAATCGCCGGCCGTGAGCACGGTTTGGTCACCAACCTCGTCGTCGGCGTCATCGGCGCCATAATCGGCGGCCTGTTGTTCGGCTCGCTGCTCGGCTTCCAGTACAACGAGGGTTTCAACCTCGCCACGATCGCCTCGGCGACGGGCGGGGCGATCCTCCTGCTGTGGATCGTCGGGGCCATGCGCGCCCGGCGTACGACGCCCTAAGCTGCACGCGAAGCCCTACACCCTCATTTGGCGTCGGTGTAGGGTTTTTCACCTTCGACAAACGGACGCACGAGCCGCCATAGTCGATGGTAGTCGTTGGCGTGCCGGCGTTGCTCGTCGACATCGTCGGCCAGCCGGGAAGCTTCACGCAGCCGCTCCATTTCGGTCAGCGCCTTCTCGACCTGCTCTCTCGTCATGCGAGGCTCCTATGCGCTGTCAGCAGCGCAAGACTCAATCGCGCAGAACATCCTGAATATAGGTGCCCTACTGCAGCGCACAACGGCTATCAAGCCTTATGACGGCAGCGATGCGCGCCGGGTCGTCAGCCATCTTGTTGCCCGACCACACAGCGCGAAACTGCATTTTTTGTGACGGCGTTCCCGCCGGGGCGCTTCCCTTCGCAGTAACCGGCGGTTCTCCAAATTTCTCAGGGCGCGGGAGAAGTTCCTCGCGCCCCCAATCGTGCGTGCCTGTTTCGTGCGGCACCGCGCGGAACGGCGACGGCGTGCGAGAGGTTATTTTGCAAGTAGTATCGGAGAACGAATATGCCCCTTTTCCTCCTACCCTATTTCTACATGCAGCTGGCGCTGGCCGGCAGTGCAAACACTTGGGCCGCGCCGACGGCCATTGACGATCTTGATAAGTGAGGGTCCGATGAAGGATGTCCGCAACCGCGCGGCCAAGAGCGGCGACGACGCCCCGAACAAGAGCTGGGTTCCCGGTCAAAAGGGGCAGGGCGGCGAAGGTTTCAGCGACGGTTGCGGCGGCGAGACGGCCGTGGCGTGCGGCATCTCGTACAGCGTCTCGCTGCCCTCGCCAGAAATCCTCGCCGAGGTACTTCGCTGACGAGAGCCGGGGTTGTTGCTCCGCACGTCACGACGTAAAGAGGGCGCTGTCCAAATCGCCCTCGGTGAGCGCCCATGCCACTGCTCTATTTCAACGTGCTCGAAGGCCGTACCGACGCCGAGCTCAAATCGATGCTCGACGCGGCCCACCGGGCGATGCTCGCCGCGTTCAAGGTGCCCGAGCGCGACCGCTACCAGATCGTCAATGAGCATAAACCCTCGCGCATGATCGTCGAGGATACGGGCCTTGGCTTTCCGCGCACCGACAAGGTTGTCGTCGTCCAGGTTGTGACACGCCGGCGCGGCAAAGAGATGAAGCAGAAGTTCTACAAGCTGCTGACCGAGGAGCTGCAGAAGGCTTGCGGCATCGACCCGTCCGACGTGATGGTGTCGATGATCGAGAACTCTGACGAGGATTGGTCGTTCGGGCTCGGCCGCGCCCAGTTTCTCGAAGGCGACTTGTAGGCGGCCGGCTACTGCGGCTTGGGCGCGTGCTCGGCCAGCAGCGATCGGAGCATGCGCACGACGCGCTGGGCGGGACCGCTTGAGCAGCATTGGAGCGATATGCGCGCGCCCTCGAACAGCAAGAACAGCTCGTCGGCAAGCTGATCGGGCTCGGCGTATCCCGCATCGTTGAACAGCTTCACCATGCGGTTGCGCTTGCGCGTCTTGTAGTCGTCGATGATCTGGCGCGCGGGATGGTCGAGCTCGCGCATCTCCACCGCGGCGTTGGCGATGGCGCAACCGCGCTCGCCGCAGTCGGTGAGAACCTTCTCGCAGTGGCGCACCCAGCCCTCGAGCTGAGCCGTGGGGTCGCCGGGGTAGTCCCGCGCCAAAGTCTCCCAGACTTCATCGCCTTCCTTGGCGAGCTGGGTCACATAGGCGGCGATAAGCTCGTCCTTGGAACCGAAGTGGCGATAAAGCGTCATCTTGTTCGTGGCCGCGGCTTCCGCGATCGCCTCGACACCGACGGCTCGGATGCCATGCCGGTAAAAAAGCTCGCGCGCGGCGGTCAGAATGCGCTCGCGGGGTGGGGCCTGAGGGGCCTCTGCATGTGGGTTAATAGTTCTTACCATGGCCTCTTGACATAGGGTGTTACCGGTCAGTATACCAGTCGCGTTACCGGTCAGTAACATACAGTGCGAGCGCTGTCATGCCCCTCACTTCGCACTGCACAAAACCCGCGAGCACCGTCATGCAGCCATCCCCCACCGTGCACTTGGACTCGAAGTTCGACGACGGTTACGCGCAAGAAGGTGCTACGCGCAATATCCTTTGTCTGACGAGTAGCCCCCGCCGCGATACATCCTACTCCAGTTTGGTTGCTATGCGCGTCCTGCGCGAGCTGCGCCAAGTCTATCCGGATGCCAGCGTCACGATTCGCGATCTCGCGCGCAATCCACTTGCGCACATCGACGAGGATTTCGCCATAGCGACGCGATCCGTGGCGGGTGCCCGGACCGATCACCAGCGCGAGCAGTTGGAGCAATCCGACGCCCTAATCGAAGAGCTGTTCAATGCCGATGCCATTGTCATAGCAGCGTCGATGATCAATTTCGGCGTGCCCTCCACCCTCAAGGCGTGGATCGACCATGTCGTCCGTCCCGGCCGCACGTTCCGCTATACGCAGAGCGGCACACAGGGGCTTTTGCGCGGGAGGCGCGCCATCCTCGTCCTCACGCGCGGCAGCATTTACTCGGTCGGTCCACTGCGTGCGGCCGAGCACGATGAAAGCTACCTGCGCTCCATTCTGGCGTTCATGGGGATCACTGATGTTCAGTCGATCGTTGCCGAAGGCCTGGGATTGGGGCCGGAGATCGCCGAGCGCTCGATCGACGCCGCCATGCGGCGCGCCGGTGCCGTCGCCGGCGTACTCGCTGCTGCCTGACGTGAGCGAATAACGTGACCTCACTTTGGGAGCGTCAATGCTCCCGTAGCCATATCGAACGGACCCTATGCCCAGCTCCTCTCTTTTCCGCTTCGTTGTTCCCCTGTCGCTGATGACCGCTCTCTTGGCAGGGTGCGGTGAAGCGCAGACGCAACCGCAGAATGGCGCCGCCCCCCCGGCGCCCACGGTGAGCGTTTCCAAGCCGGTCAAGAAGTTGGTTTCGGATCGCGATGAGTACGTCGGCCGTTTCGTCGCCTTCGACTACGTCGAAGTGCGGGCGCGGGTGTCGGGCTATCTGGAGGAAATTCTCTTTAAGGACGGCCAGCTCGTGAAGGCAGGCGACCCGCTGTTCGTCATCGATCCGCGGCCCTTCGAGGCTTCGCTGGATCAGGCGAAGGCAGCCGTGCAGCAGGCAAAGGCCAACCTCGCCTTCGCCGAGAGCGACTTGAAGCGCGGCGAAAGCCTGAGGACCGGAACCACCATCACTCAACAGGCGCTGGATCAGCGGCTGCAGGCTTCGCGCGTCGCCGCCGCGTCGGTGACCGCGCAGGAAGCGGCAGTGAAACAGGCGGAGCTCGATCTCAGTTTCACGGATTTGAAGGCGCCGATCTCCGGCCGCATCGGCGACCGCCGCGTGTCAATCGGCAACCTCGTGTCGGGCGGCACGGCGGGCGCCACGACCTTGCTTGCCACCATCGCGTCGATCGATCCGATCCGCTTCGAATTCACCATGGATGAGGGTTCGTATCTTCGCTACCTGCGCATGGCGAGTGCATCCAACGCCGCCGATCGCGGCATGACGCTGCCGGTGCGTCTGAAGCTGCTCGATGAGGACGCCTACACGCACGAGGGCAAGATCGACTTCGTCGACAACGCCATCGATCGCTCGTCGGGTACCATCCGCGGGCGTGCGCAGTTCGCCAATGCCGACGGGCGCCTGACGCCGGGCATGTTCGGCCGTATCCAGATTGCCACCTCGGCTCCGGCAGAGGCGCTGCTCGTCCCCGACAGCGCCATCGGCACCGAGCAGGTGCGCAAGTTCGTCTATGTGCTGAACGGCGAGAACGTGGCGACACCGAAGTACGTGACGCTCGGGCAGCTCGTCGACGGCCTGCGCGTCGTGAACGGGCTGAAGCCGGACGACATGGTGGTTGTCAATGGTCTGATGCGCGTGCGGCCGGGCGCCAAGGTGACGCCGGAGCAGGCGGCCACGGCGGACACCGGCGGTGTCCGCGACACGTCATCCATCCGTACGAATTAAGAGCAGGGCGCGATGCGCATATCGCATTTCTTCATCGATCGGCCGATCTTCGCCGGCGTCATCTCGGTGGTGTTCGTCATCATCGGCGCGGTGTCGCTCGGGCGCCTGCCGATCGCGCAGTATCCCGATATCGCGCCGCCGGTCGTCAACGTGACCGGGCAGTATCCGGGCGCTAGCGCGGAGGTCGTCGCTTCGACGGTCGTGGCCCCGCTCGAGCAGCAGATCAACGGCGTGGAGCGCATGCTCTACATCTCGTCGAACTCAACCGTCGACGGGCGCTTCACGATCTCGGTCACCTTCGACCTCGGCACCGACCTCGACACCGCGCAGGTGCAGGTGCAGAACCGCGTGGCCATCGCGCAGCCTCGCTTGCCCTCGGACGTGCGCAACATCGGCGTGACGGTAGCGAAAGCCTCACCCGACCTGATGATGGTCGTGCATCTGTACTCGCCGGACCAGTCGCGCGACACGCTGTTCATTTCCAACTATGCGAGCGTCAACGTCGTCGACGTGCTCAGCCGCATCCAGGGCGTCGGCTCGATCACCGTGTTCGGCAGCCGCGACTACTCGATGCGCGTATGGCTCGACCCGGACCGCCTGCAATCGCTTGGGCTTACCGCCAGCGATGTGACGGCCGCGCTGCAGCGGCAGAACGTGCAGGTTGCGGCAGGTATTTTGAACCAGCCGCCGGTGGCGCAACCGGGCGCCTTCCAGGTCTCTGTGCAGACGCTCGGGCGTCTCGCAGATCCCGACCAGTTCGGCAATATCGTTGTCAAGCAGAGCAACGACGCGGTGGTGCGGCTGAAGGATGTGGCGCGCGTCGAGCTTGCCGCGCTCGATTACGGCGTCAACTCGTATCTCGACAAGAACCCGGCGACGGGTCTCGGCATTTTCCAGCTACCTGGATCGAACGCCATCGACACGGCGAAGAAGATCAAGGCGACGATGGCGGAGCTGTCGAAGTCGTTCCCGGCTGGCCTCAAGTACGACATCATCTACAACCCCACGGACTTCATCCAGCAATCGGTCGACGCGGTCGTCATGACGATCCTCGAGGCGGTGGTGCTCGTGGTGCTGGTCGTCATCCTATTCCTGCAGACATGGCGCGCCGCTATCATTCCCATCGTCGCCATTCCCGTATCCTTGATCGGTACGTTTTTCCTGCTGGCGGCATTCGGCTTCTCCCTCAATAACCTATCGCTGTTCGGCCTCGTGCTTGCCATCGGCATCGTCGTCGACGACGCGATCGTCGTCGTGGAAAACGTCGAGCGCAACATGGCGAAGGGTCTGAGCCCGCGCGAAGCCGCCTATCGAACCATGGAGGAGGTGGGCGCGGCACTGGTCGCCATCGCCTTGGTGCTCACCGCGGTGTTCGTGCCGTCGGCCTTCATCACCGGCATCTCCGGGCAGTTCTACCGTCAGTTCGCTCTCACCATCGCCGGCGCCACGATCATCTCGCTGATCGTCTCGTTGACGCTGTCGCCGGCGCTCTGCGCCATGCTGCTCAAGCCGCACAGCGAGCAGCACGGCACCGCCTGGTACATGTGGCCGATCGAGCTGTTCTTCCGCGCCTTCAACTGGAGCTTCGACAAGCTCTCCAACGGCTACGCCTGGGTCGTCGGCAAGCTGGTGCGCCTCGCCGTCATCATGCTCGTCGTCTACGCCGGCATCATCGCCTTCGGTATGAACGAATTTCGCAAGACGCCGATCGGCTTCATCCCGGCCGTCGACGGCGGCTATCTGATCACCGTGACGCAGCTTCCGCCCGCCGCCTCGCTGGCGCGTACCGACGAAGTGAACCGCCGCGCCGTCGAGCTGGCGCTGCAGGTGCCGGGCGTCGCCCACGCGGTCAACATCGTCGGCTTCTCCGGCGCCACGCGCACCAACGCCCCCAATGCCGGCGCCGTGTTCGTCGTGCTGAAGCCGTTTGACGAGCGCGCAAAGGATCCCAATCAGTCGGCGCAGGCGATCCAGAAGGCGTTGCTGGGCAAGTTCTCGACCATCCAGGATGCCATGGTTCTCGTCGTGGCGCCGCCGCCCGTGCGCGGCATCGGCAGCGCCGGCGGCTTCCGCATGATGGTGCAGGATCGCGGCGGCGCGGGACCGGCGGCACTGCAGCAGGCCGTCGGCGCGATGATGGCCAAGGCCAACCAGACGCCGGGGCTGCAGCAGGTGTTCTCGATGTTCGAGAACTCGACGCCGCAGCTCTACCTCGACATCGATCGCGTTAAGGCGCAGATGCTCGGCATTAACGTGACGGACGTGTTCACGACGCTGCAAACCTATCTCGGCTCGTCCTACGTCAACGACTTCAATCTGCTTGGGCGCACGTTCCGCGTCACGGCGCAGGCCGATAGCAGCTTCCGCGTCGACAACAAGGACGTCCTCAAGCTGCGCGTGCGGAACGCTGCCGGCGATACGGTGCCGCTCGGCTCGTTCACGACCGTGCGTGACATCTCGGCCCCCTCGCGCGTGCCGCGCTACAACCTCTATCCGGCCGCCGAGCTCGATGGCTCGGCCGCACCCGGCTACTCGCAAGGCCAGGCCATCGACCTGATGCAGAAGCTGGCGGCCGAGACGCTGCCGCAGGGTTTCAGTTACGAGTGGACGGAGCTCGCCTACCAGCAGATCATGGCCGGCAACACAGCCGCCTTTGCTTTCGCGTTGGGTGTCATATTTGTCTTCCTGGTGCTGGCGGCACAGTTCGAAAGCCTGACCCTGCCGCTGGCGGTGATCCTCATCGTGCCGATGAGCTTGATCGCCTCCATTACCGGCGTGGTCATGCGCGGGATGGACAACAACATCCTCACGCAGGTGGGCTTCATCGTGCTCATAGGCTTGGCGGCGAAAAACGCCATTCTCATCGTCGAGTTCGCGGCGCAGCTGGAGGAGGGCGGGCGCAGCAAGTTCGAGGCGGCGACGGAAGCGGCGCGATTGCGCATGCGGCCCATTCTGATGACGTCGCTGGCGTTCATTCTCGGCGTCGTGCCGCTGGTGTGGGCGATCGGTGCCGGCGCCGAGCTGCGTCAGGCGCTCGGCACGGCGGTGTTCGCCGGCATGATCGGCGTCACCTTCTTCGGCCTAATCTTCACGCCCGTGTTTTACGTAACGACCCGCTGGCTCGGCGACCTGTTCAAGCGCCGCCTGCGCGGTGCCGAACCGGCGCCACCCGCCGTTGCCCACCCGGCCGAATAGCGGCCCAGGTTTAGGGAGGACCTCAAGGCCCGTTCGCGCTTGCCGTGTGATGGCTCGAGCGGGACTTACATTTGCCGGTGCGCGGGACCCACAGCGCAACCTTGGACGTTCACCGCGAGGCGAGCGCGTCCTCTGCACCCAGCCAACTTAGTATAGCGAGGCGCCAGATGATCAACCTGACCGTGAACGGAGCGAAAGTTCAATACGACGGCGATCCGTCGATGCCGCTCCTCTGGTTCCTGCGTGACGTGCAGGGACTGACCGGGACCAAATTCGGCTGCGGCATCGCCCAGTGCGGGGCCTGCACGGTGCACGTCAACGGCGAGCCGCGGCGCGCGTGTGTGTCTCCCGTCGGTACGCTGGAAGGCGCCGACGTGACGACCATCGAAGGCGCCACCGGCAAGGAAGTCGAGGCCATTCGTGCCGCCTGGGTGGCGCACGACGTGCCGCAATGCGGCTACTGCCAGTCGGGGCAGATCATGTCGGCCGTAGGTCTTTTGAGCATGATCCCCAAGCCGAGCGACACCGACATCGATCTCGCCATGACCGGCAACGTCTGCCGCTGCTGCACCTACCATCGCATCAGGGCGGCCATCCACGATGCAGCCGGACGGATGGAGGGTTGAGCATGAACATTCCCGTTTCCGCCAACCGGCGGCAGTTCCTCAAGGGCTCGGCAGCGCTGGGCCTCGTCGTCGGCTTTCACATTCCGCTGGCGCAACGCGGGCTGGCTGCCGCGGAGCCGGCCGGGGCGTTTGCGCCGAATGCGTTCATCCGTATCGCGCCGGACAACACCGTCACAGTGATCTCCAAGCACATCGAGTTCGGGCAGGGGCCGTACACCGGCATCGCCACCATCCTCGCCGACGAGCTCGACGCGGATTGGGGGCAGATGCGTGCCGAGTCGGCGCCCGCCGACGCGAGCAAGTACAACAACTTCGCCTTTGGCCCCGTGCAAGGCACGGGCGGGTCGACCGCCATGGCCAACTCGTGGGACCAGCTGCGCGCGGCCGGTGCCGAGGCACGCGCCCGCCTGATCGCGGCGGCGGCAAAAGAGTGGGGCGCCGATGCCGGCGCTATCACCATCGAAAAGGGTGTCGTCAAAGGCCGCGGTGGCAAGTTCGCAACCTTCGGCGAGCTGGCGGGCCTGGCGCAGCAGATCGAGCTGGCCGGCCCCTTCAAATCGAAGGATCCGAGCGCCTGGAAGCTGATTGGCCTCAACAAGCTGCCGAAGGTCGATACGCTGCCGAAAACCAACGGCACGGCGATCTACACCATCGATGTGAAGATGGAGAACATGCTGACGTGCCTGGTGGCGCGTCCGTCGCGCTTCCACGCCAAGGTGAAATCCTTCGATCCGGCACCGGCGCTGGCCGTGCCGGGAGTCAAGGAGGTATTCGCGGTCTCGCAGGGCGTGGCGGTCCTTGCCGATGGCTACTGGGCGGCAAAGAAAGGCCGCGATGCGCTGAAGGTGGAATGGGACGAGACTGGTACGGAAGCGCGCAGCAGCGACCAGATCGTCAAGGAATACGTCGACCTCGCCAATAAGCAGGGCGCCATCGCCCGCAATGACGGCGACACCGACGCGGCGCTATCCGGCGCCGCCAAGGTGCTCGAGGCGACCTACGTGTTCCCGTACCTGGCGCATGCGCCGATGGAGCCCAACAACTGCGTCATCCATCGCACCGACGATGGTGGCATCGAGATGAATTTCGGCTCGCAGATCCAGACCATCGACCAGGGCGTTGCCGCCGCCGTGCTCGGCCTCAAGCCCGAGCAGGTGAAAATCAATACGCTGCTAGCTGGCGGCAGCTTCGGCCGCAGGGCAACGCCGGCCGGCGATATGGCGGCGGAAGCCGCCGAGGTCTTGAAGGGCGCGCAGCACAAAGGCCCGATCAAGGTGCTGTGGACGCGCGAGGACGACATCAAAGGCGGCCGCTATCGGCCGATCTTCGTGCACAAGCTACGCGGCGGGATCGATGCCGAAGGCAACATCGTCGGCTGGGACCAGGTGATCGTCGGGCAGTCGTTCATGAAGGGATCGCCGTTTGAAGCCGGCATGATCAAGGGCGGCATCGACCAGACGATGGTCGAGGGCGCCAGCACACTGCCGTATCAAATCCCCAACTTGCGCGTCTCGGCGCATATGGCCGAGGTCGGCGTGCCGACGTTGTGGTGGCGCTCGGTCGGCTCAACGCACACCGCCTTCTCGACGGAGACGTTCCTCGATCAGCTCGCCGATGCAGCCGGGGTCGATCCGCTTGCCATCCGCCGCAAGTTGCTGGCGAAGCATCCGCGGCACTTGGCGGTGCTGGAGCTTGCCGCGGAAAAGGCCGGCTGGGACAAGCCCCCGGCGACGGGCCGCACGCGCGGCCTGGCCGTGCATGAGTCCTTCAAGTCGTTCGTCGCTCACGTTGTCGAAGTGTCGATGGGCGAGGACGGATTGCCGAAGGTGGAACGCGTGGTCGTCGCCGCCGACTGCGGCATTCCCATCAATCCGGACGTCATTCGCGCCCAGCTCGAAGGCGGCATGGGGTTTGGTCTGTCGGCGGCCCTGTTCGCCTCGGTCGATCTCGAAGACGGGCGCGTCGTGCAGTCGAACTTCCACGACTACCGGGTGCTGCGCATCAACGAGATGCCGGACGTGGAAGTGCACATCGTGCCATCGACGGAGAAGCCGACCGGCATCGGCGAGCCGGGCACGCCGCCCATCGCACCGGCCATCGCCAACGCCTGGTCGAAGCTGACCGGCCAACGCGTGTTTACGCTGCCGTTCACACGTGCGGCGGCCAAGGCGTAAGGAGGGAACATGCGCCCGATCGCGATACTTCTCGCCGGCGCGGTGACGATCGTCGCCATCGGCATGGCCGTCTCCGCCGCGCAGCCCGAGCCGGCCCAGACGCTCCGCTCGGTGCAGGCGTTCGCCTCCATTGCCGATGAGCAGCAACGCTCGCTGGCGCTGTTCGCGGAGGCGGGCAAGGTCATCACCCATGCGCGCTGCGTCAACTGCCATCCGGCCGGCGACCGGCCGGCGCAGGGTGACGACCGGCATCCGCACATGCCGCTAGTCGTGCGCGGCGTCGACAACTTCGGTGCCATCGGCATGCGCTGCACGACGTGTCATGGGCCGGGCAACTTCGACGCCGCCGGCATCCCGGGGCATCCCCAATGGCACATAGCCCCGATCGAGATGGCCTGGGCCGGCAAGTCGCTCGCTGAAATCTGCCAGCAGATCAAGGATCCGCAACGCAACGGCGGCAAGTCGATGGAGGAGTTGGTCCATCACATGGCGGAAGATTCGCTCGTCGGCTGGGGATGGAACCCGGGCGCCGGCCGCGAACCTGCGCCGGGAACGCAAAAGGAATTTGGCGAACTGATCAAGGCGTGGTCGGATACGGGAGCGGTATGCCCGGCAACTTGAGGCAGGCAGTGCTCGGCAAGGTTTCGCATGAATGTCATTGCACCCGAACGGACGACGCGCTCCGGCGACATGTGGGAGGTCGCTCGCAATTGGCTGGAAGAGTACGGCCGGGCAGCCATCGCTACCGTCGTCTCGACCTGGGGCTCGGCGCCGGTCCCCGTCGGAGGTCAGCTCGTCGTTACCGTCGATGACCGCTTCGAGGGCTCGGTGTCGGGCGGATGCGTCGAGGTCGACGTGCTGGTCGAGGCGGCCGACACGATGGCCAAGGGCGTGCCGAAGCTCCTGGAATTCGGCGTCAGCGAGGAAACCGCATGGCGCGCCGGGCTGCCCTGCGGCGGCAAGATCAAGGTGCTGGTCGAGCCGTTGACGCGCGCCGACAGCGGCTTTGTCGACGCGGTTATCGAGGCGCGCCGCACCCGGCAGACCGTGGTTGTCGTCACGCGCATCGCTGACGGTGGGCGCAAGCTCTATTCGTCGAGCGACTCCATGCCGCCTGAGGTCGCAAGCCTCGCCGCGTCAGGCTCCCTCGCGCTGATCGAAACGCCGGATGGCGAGGCGTTCGTGCAGCCGCTCCTTCCGCCCTTGCGCATCATCGTCGCCGGCGCAACCCACATCGGGCAAGTGTTCGCCGAGCTTGCGCGCCAGGTCGGATACGCGGTGACCGTTGTCGATCCGCGCTCGGCGTTCGCGACCGAGGAGCGGTTCGGTGCCGCTGGGGCGATGGCCGAGTGGCCGCAAGCCTCCTTCGACAAGCTGGGTATCGACGCGCGCACGGCTGTGGTGGCGCTGACGCACGCCTCGCACATCGACGATGAGGCATTGAGCGCGGCGCTGCGTTCCCCGTGCGTTTACATCGGCGCGCTGGGCTCGCGCGGCACGCACGCAAAGCGCCTGGAACGGCTCGCCGCCGCGGGTTTCACGTCCGAGGAGTTGCAGCGTATCCACGCGCCCGTCGGCCTGCCCATCGGCGCCAAGGGACCGGCGGAGATCGCCGTGTCGATCCTCGCCGAGATCATCAAGGTGACGCGCAGTGCCGGCTGAAGGCGGCATCGCCGTGGTGCTGCTGGCCGCTGGTGCCTCGCGACGCTTCGGCGAGGACAACAAGCTGCTGGCGCGGATCGATGGCCGAACGCTGCTGGAACGCATCGTCAATGCGCTGACCATTGCGGGCATTTCCGACATCGTCGTCGTCACAGGTCATGATCGCGCCGGCGTTGAGGCTGCGCTGCGCGGCCGGCCGGTTCGTTTCGTGCACAACGCGAGCTGGGAAACCGGCATGGGGTCCTCCATCGCCACCGGCGTGGCGGCGCTCGATGCCGACGTGATCGGCAGCTTCATCGTACCGGGAGACATGGGGCTTTTGTCGCCGGTCCTCGTCTCCGACCTCGTCGCGGCTTTCCAGGACCGCCAGCACGATTGCATCGTCTATCCGGCGACGGGAGGGGAGCAGCGCAATCCGGTGTTGTGGCCGCGCCGGCATTTCAGTGCCCTGCGGGCGCTGCCGCCGGACAAGGGCGCCAAGGCGCTGTTGCAGCTCGTTGCCTCCGAGTGCGTGCCGGTTCTCGCCGACGCTGCCGCGATCAGCGACATCGATACGCCGGCCGACCTCGACGCGTTGCGCGCAGCGTTGCGCGAAATGTGACGCAACTTCTATTCGCTTATCCCGCGCGTTGCGCTTCCCATCCGCGTGCGCCTGCATGTCTGCAGTGCGATGATGGTCAGTGAACGTCTCAATGCGACGGGATCATTTTCTCTATACCTATGCATAAGAAGCACTGCGTTGACAGGAAAATTTGGCAAGCGCAGTGTCAAAAGGTCCCGACGAGGCCCGCCATGAGAGCCGCCATCGAGCGGCCGTGCTCGCGCCCGGGCGAGACCGGAGGAAGCCATGAAAAAAACGAAGGACGTAATCGTCCGCGCCTGCTTGGGTGCGGCGATCGTTTGCTGCGCCGTGAGTACGGCGAGCGCTCAAGAGATCGAGCAAAGCGCCGCAAAAGCGGCGACGAGCGCGCCGGCGACTACCGTTACGCAGGAACAGCTCAGCGCCGCCGCGAGCGACGCGAACAACTTCCTCCATACCAACGGCAACTACGACCAGACGCGCTATTTCCCCGGCAAGCAGATCGACACTTCGAACGTCGGCAAGCTGCATCCGGCTTGGATCTTCCAGACGGAGGTGAAGGAGTCGCTGGAGACGACGCCGATCGTCGTCAACGGCGTCATGTACGTCACCACCGCGTTCAATCACGTCTACGCACTCAATGCCAAGACGGGCGAGCAATACTGGCACTACAAGCACAAGATGGGACCAATCACGACCTACTGCTGCGGTCCCAACAATCGCGGCGTCGCCGTCAACGGCGACAAGGTCTTCATGGGCACGCTCGATGCCAAGCTGCTGGCGCTCGACGCGAAGACAGGCAGCCTCATTTGGGAGACGCAAATCGCCGACCCGGAGCTCGGCTACAGCGAAACGATGGCGCCGACCGCCGTCAACGGTAAGATCCTCATCGGTACCAACGGCGGCGAGTACGGCATTCGTGGCTTCGTGCGCGCCTACGACGCCGAGACCGGCAAGCAGGTGTGGAACTTCAACACCATCCCCGAGAAATCGGTGGGCGTGTGGGCGACGCACGATGCGACGGGCCGCGACATGCATCGCGACATCGCGGCGGAGAAGGCGGCGTTGGAGAAGTCCGGCGATCCATACAAAACGCTCGGCGGCGGCGTGTGGCAGAACCCGGCGGTCGACCTCAAGACGAACCGCATCTACTTCGTCGTCGGCAACCCGTCCCCCGATCTCGACGGCTCGCTGCGTCCTGGCGACAACCTCTACACGGACTCGCTCGTTTCTCTGGACCTGGAGACCGGCAAGTACGTCTGCCACTTCCAGTACATCGCCCATGACGTGTGGGACCTCGACGCCGTAAGTCCACCAATTCTCGTCGACGTCAAAGACAAGGACGGCAAGACGGTTCCCGGGGTCATTCACGGCGGCAAGACCGGGCACGTCTACGTGCACAATCGCGACGACTGCAGCCTCATTCGCTTCTCCGACGCGATGGTCGCGCAGGAGAACATGTGGGTGCTGCCGACCAAGGAAGGCGCGCGCATGCTGCCGGGTGCCAACGGCGGCGTCGAGTGGTCGCCGATGGCGGTCAACCCGGAGCTGGCGCTGACCTACGCCGTCAATCTGCATCAGCCGATGACGTACCACGTTGAGAGCTCACCCTATCCGGATGGCAAGCTGTGGCTTGGCGGCGCCTTCAAGGTCATCCCGACCGAGGAGCAGTTTGGCAACATCACGGCCGTCGATTACAACACCGGTAAGATTAAGTGGCAGGTGAAGACGCCCCAGCCAATGATGGGTGGAGCATTCACGACGGCGGGCGGCTTGATGTTCGCCGGCGAGGCCAACGGCTGGTTCCGGGCTTATGACGCGGCCAGCGGCAAGATCTTGTGGTCGTTCCAGGCAGGCGCGGGCGTGAATGCGCCAGCGTCGTCCTATAGCGTCGACGGCAAGCAGTACGTCGTCGTCGGTGCGGGCGGCAATACGCAGATCGACTTCAAGCGCGGTAACAACATCATCGCGTTCACCGTCGACTGATGGCGGCGCCCTCGCACAGGGCACCGCGCACGACTACATCTAGGGGACGGGGCGGCTTGCGCCCCGTCCTTTGCATGAAGGCTAGTGAAGGACAAAGTCGATGCCGCCAAGCTTCGCTCGCGTTAGCCGCATCGTCGCTGCGCTTACCACTGGTCTTTTTCTCATTTGCTCGCCAGTAGCGGCTCAAACGGTCGAGGAGAAGGCGCAGGTCTGCTCGGCCTGCCACGGTGAAGCCGGCATCCCGCAGGAGAAGACGACGCCCGTCATCTGGGGGCAGAACGAGGGCTATCTCTATCTCAACTTGCGCGACTTCAATCGCGGCACGCGCAAGAACGACCAGATGTCGCCTATTGCGGCCGACCTGTCGAAGGACGATATGAAGGCGCTGGCCGCGTACTTCTCAAAACTGGCGTGGCCGAACCTGCAACAGCCGTCGGCCGCCAAGGACGTGTCCTCCAAGGCACTAACAGCGATCGGTTCCATCGGCTGCCCCAGCTGCCATCTCGATCAGCTTCAGGGTGACGGCACTACGGCACGGCTAGCCGGCCAACAGAGCCAGTACTTGAAGCAGACGATGCTCGCGTTTCGCGATGGATCGCGCGGCAACAATCCCGGCATGTCGGACCTAATGAAGGCGATCTCACCGGAGGATATTGACGCGATCTCGCAATACGTTGCCGGCCTGCAGATACTCGGCGGTAGCAACGGACGCTAGCGATAGCCGGCCTATTTCGCGGCGAGGCGTGCCCGCAGCGCATCGTTGGCGGCAAGGTCGCCGGCGGATTTTCCGCCTTTGTCGCGCAGCGTAGCGTCGGCACCGCGGCTGAGCAGCAGCTCGGCGATGGCCGTATGGCCGAGGGCAGCGGCGATCATCAGCGCCGTGCGGCCGCGGTTGTCGCGATCGTCGATGTGTGCGCCGCGCTCGATGAGCAGCCTGACGATTTCATCCATATCGGCGGTGCCGGCTTCCTCGGTATAGCCGGCCGCCCACATCAGCGCTGTGAGCTCGTTTCCGTAGCGTCCGTTGGGATCGACGCCGCGATCGAGCAGCTGCCGCACGACGGCAGGAAAGCCTCGGCCGGCGGCATAGCAGATTGCCGTCTTGCCGGTGCCATCGGTGACGTTCGGGTTGGCGCCCTTGTCGAGCAGCAGGCGGACGAGCGTGTCGCTGCCCATGAAAGCTGCGGCGGCGACCGGGGTGATGCCGCTGCGCCCCGGCAGATTGATGTCTGCGCCATGATGTAGGAGCGCTTCGACGGCAGTTCGATTGCCCGCTTCGGTGGCGAGGTAAAGTGCCGTCGAGCCATCGAGGTTGCGCGCATTAATCGCCGCGCCGTGCTGCAAGAACAGATCGACGATCTCGGCTTCTCCGGATTTGGCGGCGCGGCTGAGCGGCATGGCGCCGAGGCGGTCGCGCGCTTGCAGCGAGGCCCCGCCGGCGAGCAGCCGGCCGGCCAATGCGGTGCAGCCCTTGTCGGCGGCGGAGAATAGCGCGGCGTTGATTTCGAGCGTGGTGGCGGCGTGCTTGATCTGCTCGTAAGCCTGTTCCTGGGTCTGGCAGATACGAACTTTTGCGGCCGCGGCAGGATCGCAGGCGATGACGCCGAGCAGCATCGTCGCTGCGGCCGCAACGAAACGGATTGTAGAATCACTCACGGTGCAGACTTCGACGCCGAGCATGCGCACATGCTTTACCGAAGTCGCCGGCCGCGCAAGCCCCATCCAACGCCATCAAGGGTGCGTTTACTTTGCGGCGTTGAGGCGCTGGAAGCCGGCTTCGAGATCGGCACGCAGATCATCGACATCCTCCAGCCCGATGTGGAAGCGCAGGCCGGGTCCTTCGGCATCCCACTTGGTGGCCGTGCGATACGACTTGGCGTCGAAGGGGATGACCAGGCTTTCATAGCCGCCCCACGAGAAGCCCATGCCGAACAGCTTCAGCCCGTCGAGCATGGCGGCAACGGCGGCTTTGCTCGCCGGCTTGAGAACGACCGAGAACAGGCCACTGGCGCCGAGGAAATCGCGTTTCCACAGGGCATGCTGCGGATGGCTCGGCAGGCCGGGATGCAGCACGCGCGAGACCTCGGGCCGGCCCTCCAGCCAACGGGCGATCTCGAGGCCCGCACGCTGATGCTGGGCAAGGCGCGTCGATAACGTGCGCAGGCCGCGCATGCCGAGATAGGTTTCCTCCGACCCGGGGCAGACGCCGAGCAACTCCTTGGCAGCGGCTACGTGCTTGGCGGCGCGCGCATTGGAGGTGATGGCGCCGAGCATCGCGTCGGCATGCCCGACGATGTATTTTGTCGCCGCCTGGATGGACACGTCGACCCCGTGGTCGAAGGGGCGGAAGTACAGCGGGCTCGCCCACGTGTTGTCCATCAGCAGCCACAAGTCGCGTTCGGCGGCGACGCGGGCGATGGCCGGGATGTCCTGCACCTCGAACGTTTGCGAGCC